>CAYVSN010000010.1:0-12861 GCA_964453875.1 uncultured Dehalococcoidales bacterium | reverse complement strand
ATGAAATTGATTAGCAACGCACCTGCCATTCTGAGCCACAGTTTTGTCATTCTGACCCGGAGTTTTGTCATTCTGAGCCGCAGGCGAAGAATCTCTACAATTAGGACGGCGCTTAGAGACCCTTCGCTATTGCTCAGGGTGCCACTTAAAACACAAGAGGTCTAATGGAGGAAGAGAAAAACCTGGGCGTAGTTGTTTCTGGGTCCTTAAATAAGGGACTCGAGGTAAAACTTGATGCCGCAACTTCGGTGGAAGACATATCTGTAGGCAGCTACGTGACTATTGAAGGGGGAAAACGCCGCTTCTTCGGCATGATCACGGACATAAGCCTGGAAGCAACCGATAATCAAATAATAGGCAGCCCTCCTGATATATCTAACCCGCTCATTGCCGAGGTAATTGCAGGCACAGCCACCTATGGGAGGCTCCACATATTGCCCACGCTAACCATTGGAGGTGGAGCGACTGAGATATTGGAGGGCCCACAGCCGGTGAAAAGCCTGCCAACCCATTTCTCGCCAGTGAGGCAGGCTTCGCCTAGAGATATAGAATTGGTTTTCGGCAAGGAGGATGAAAAGCAATTTTGGGTAGGCACACCCTTAGATATGGAGACGAAAATATGCCTCAACCTCGCCGAGTTTGTTAAGCGCTCCAATGGCGTTTTTGGCAAAAGCGGCACAGGCAAAACCTTTCTCACAAGGCTGTTACTTATTGGCATCCTGCAAAAGCGCCAGGCAGTCAGCCTCGTTTTTGACATGCACAATGAATATGGCTGGGAAGGAGGAACTGAGAAAGGATACAAAGTAAAAGGGCTAAAACAGCTCTTCCCTTCACAGGTAGCCATTTTTTCCCTGGATGAAGAAGGGTCCAAACGAAGGAGGGTAAAGACTGATTTCATAGTCAGGATAGGCTATGACGAGATTGAGCCTGAGGATATCCAGTTGCTATGTCAAACACTGAATTTGACTGATGCCTCGGTTCAAGCTGCCTACCAGCTAGCCCATGAGTTCGGCGACAGGCAGTGGTTGGAGAGAACGCTCAGCATCAAAGACAAGGAGGAAACAAAAGAACTCCTCTCTCGTCTCAACATCCATGAAAGCACCTATCGCAATTTGCGCCGTGGCCTGGAAGCGCTGAGGCGACTTCCCTTCTTGGTGCCTAAGAGCCCCGACAATCCTGTGAAACGCATATTGGAGTACCTTGACCGAGGAATAAACGTCATACTGGAATTCGGCAGATATGAGGACTTCACTGCCTATATCTTGGTGGCCAACCTGTTAACTCGCCGTATCCATGGGCAATATCGGGAGAGGAAGGAGATGGCGCTCGGCGAAGACACTACGCCACCACGCGCCCTGGTTATCACTATCGAGGAGGCGCACCGTTTCCTCAACCCCCAACTATCAAACCAGACGATCTTCGGCATCATTGCGCGCGAAATGAGGAAGTATAACGTTACACTGCTCACTGTGGACCAACGCCCCAGCGGCATCGATGCTGAGGTGATGTCCCAATTAGGGACCAAGATAACCTGCCTCTTGGACAACGAGCAGGATATCGACAGCGTTCTTTCTGGAGCATCGGGGAAAAGCGAGCTCAAAACTGTGCTCTCCAAATTAGAGACTAAGCAGCAAGCGCTTGTCTTTGGTCACGCCGTCCCCATGCCGGTGCCCATCAAGGTGAGGGAGTATGGCAGGGACTACAGGCAATTCGGCCAGGCGGACCTTTCTGCTGTTGTCAGCGAAGCGCAGCAATCTCAGGAAGCGGAAGACTTATGGGCAGACTAAAGGGGTTTCGAAATGCTTGGCCAAGAAAGGCATGAAAGGATTTGCAAACCTACTCTGGTCTGTGCGCACATGGAAGTCCACGAGTGCCTGGACGAATCCAATGAAAGAGGGATGAGAAATACGTACTCATCACCCTGAAGAGGTAGCGGCGGAGGCTTTCTTTCGCTATTCCAACCATGAGGAAGGATTAGGATTGTTCAAAGCAGTTTCAAGCACTCCCAAACGGGCCTCACGTTAATCCTCCCCCGTCAAGGAGGCGAACCTTGTAAGGATCGTCATGTGCCGGACTGACAAACGATGGGAGAGCTTAGACCTGGCTTTGAGGCGCCCTTGTCTTGGCTGAATTATCCCAGGTGGCGTAGCGCGAAGAGAAGCAAGGTTCTACGGCTCTGCTATGCGATTGGTTCGTCGCCGGCACTGGTCGCAGTGACAAGGAAGTGGCGCGCATCGCCGTGGCTAACTGCTTGTTGGAGCTACCTCTGCTAAGAAGGAAAGCAATATTTGATTGAACGCCTCAGGCGTTTCTGCTTGTGGGGAATGAGTGGCTCCAGGTATGATATGCAACTTGGAATTGGGGATGCTTTTGGCAAGGAGTTCCGAGGGTTGGAGAAAGGGGGTATCCTCCTCGCCTACCACGACTAAGGTAGCTGCGGATATCTCCTTGAGCCGCGGGGTCAAAGGTTGCCACTGACCAATAGCTCTTGCGACATACACATACCCACTAACCGAGGTCTCCGTCATCCTCCGCTTTGATAATTCGCGCAGCCTGGGATATTTTGCGAAGGACTTCTGGCTTAGTGGGTTGTGCTGAGCGTTGTACTCAAAGACAGCTTCCATTCCTTCCGTCCGAGCTATCTGGTTGAGCTTGAGCTGCAGTTCAGGGTACCCCGGCAGCTCGATCCATTCGCTTGAAGTATCTACCAGGACTAAAGAATCAATGAGTGACGGCTTATCTATGGCAAGCTGTAGGGCGACGAAGCCTCCTAGGGAATGCCCAACCAGGCAGCATTTCGTTATGCCTAGGTGCTTAAGCAAGGTATGGACGTCCTCTGCAAGGATAGGAATGGAATAGGTGCCAGCCGAGGAAGGAGCTTCGGAGCTTCCATGGCCTCGGTAGTCCATCGCCACCACCTGGCAATTCTGAGAAAGCGGCGGAACCTGGAACATCCAATCCTGATGGCTACCAGTATAACCGTGGCATAAAACCACACTGAAACCTGTCCCCGTCACTTCGTAGTACAAGTTAATCCCATTGACATTGACTATGGGCATTATCCCTCCTGCTGCAAGAATCTTATCCTAAATAGCAAAAGAATTGAAGTCAGAAATCGCGGTCCCACTAATAAAGGGAAACGAGCGTGATTCCGGCGATGATCATGGCTATCGAGATGCCTCTTAGCGCTACGGTTTCTTTGCTCAAGTGCCATTCCAATAGAACTGGAGATAATCGACTCAAGACAACTGCGTAGAGAAAGACGAATACAGGTCGGGCGGTGTTGATTGTCGAGACCAAGGACACCGGCCCTTTTCCCATCGCCCAGAAAAACAAGATCATGCTTAAAAGCACCAAGGTCTCATTGCCAACGATGAGGCTCATAGCCGACCTTGGGTTTTTCATACCGCGAAGCTCGTGGAAAACCTTGGGACGCAAGAATAGTACTAAGAATACCCCAACCATGCAGAACGTAGTGAGCGAATACAGGTTCCAGGCGGAGATATAATCGAGAGTGTATTTGCTGATTGTGTTGGCAATACCGAGAAGGGCACTGGCCCCGAAAAGGGAGCCAAGGGATTTCCCCACTTTCAATTTCGAGGTATTGGGCGTTCTGTTCGAGGAGACCAACACTGCCCCCGCAACTGTGATCACAATGGCCAGCCATTGCGTCCAATTGAGAGCCTCGCCCAGGGTCAGAGCGGCGAGGATAGCTACGAAAATGGGGTAGGTATGTATGACTGGAATGACTTTTGAAACCTCTTCCTTTTGCAAGGTATACAGCACGATCGTGATGGCGATTGTACGGATTATTCCTGAGGCCAGGGCTAATAGTATTGGAAGCGTGGCTACATTTGCAGGGAGGGGGAAAAGCTTGAAAACGATAAAACCATAGATCAAAGTCACTGCGCCTGCTGGGATGAGGTAAGAGCCAAGGCTCGGCATTCGCTTGGAGATGAGATGGCTATCGATTATGCTTACCACTCCCATCGTAGCTGAACTCAATATGGCTGCACTGACCCAGGTCATCGTTTGTTCACTTTCACGGTTTGGGAATTCCGACACCCTGTGAATTGCCAGGTTCCTTATTATAGCCCGCCACGGGGAGGAGTTGGGGGAAAAGGGAAATCTACTCCAACTCAACCCTCTCCCTTTAAGTGAGAAGAGACTGCTTCGGCTATGCCTCCTATGAAAGCAAGGGGTCAGGGGAGAGCCTTAATCCGTGAGTCGCGTGCCCGTATCAGTTTCGGCACCGCCCCTGAGATTGCTTGGCTTCGCTCGCAATGACAAAGAGGGGGATCTGTGGTGAGAAGAGGGTGGCATTGCGAAGAGCGTCAGCGACGCGGCAATGTCGTTGTGCCTAGTTCCTATCTAGCGCTAAATCACCCGCGGGGTGAGGCTCTTCAAGCTACACTCACGCATCAAGGGAGAGGAAACTCGTACGACCTTATGCGGTAACATTGATCACTCGTGTGTCAAAGAGTGAGCATCACGTATAATGCTCCTCAACCGGAATCATTGCTGCTCTATATGAACCTTGCTCAGGCCAGGAATATCGCGGGTTAGGGTCATAACCTCCAACACAGAGCTTCACCGGGACAAAGTTGGCGCCAAACCATAAGGGGAGGCGAGGAGCTTCATTGACTGTGTTCCGCTCCGCTTGGCGGTATATGCCAGGCCGAATGGCATTGTCGGGTTTAGGGCTGCTGGGTCGAGCGAGCTATCCAGCTTGGGATTGCCATAATCAACGTAATTGTTTTGAGCTTCACTATGAAATAGATGGTGCAGGAACTTGTGCCGGTCGGGATAGTCAGCTAGCCAGGCCAAGACTAGGATATCGACCCTCTCATCTTTCACATTGCAAATGCAGTCCACGCCAAGATTGCGCCTGGGTTCAAGTTCTCCCGGCAATGCCTTACGGAGCTTTAGAGGCGGAACTTGATGGTCATCTGGGATTCTCACCGGCCAATGATTGACGGTTATATAGCGATCTTGAAGTTGCAAAGATTCAAGATTTCCTATAGGCTTGTTATTGTGGCTTACCTAAGCGAATATGAGGAAGAAAGTCAGGCCGAGAAGTATTACCGCAATCTCGTGGCTTTGAGCCGGGTCTCGGCGGCAATCAGCGGTCTGCAAGACCTGGATGCTATTCTTAGCATTGGCCTGGATAATGTGCTTCGCATTATGAACGGGACTGTCGGGGGCATTATGCTTCTAGACGAACATACCCAGACGCTGTCCTATCGTGTGTATCATGATCTGTCTGCCAAGTATGCTGAAGAGATGCGTCTCACACTCGGCGAAGGGATCGCAGGAAAGGTAGCGCAAAATGGCAGGTCAATATTACTGGAGGACATATCCTTGGAACAAAACGCTGCTCGCCCTGATCTAATATGTATGGAGGGTTTAAAGGCATTCGTCAGCGTTCCCCTCCGGGCAAAAGACAATGTTCTGGGGGTGGTGAATGTTGGCAGTCATCTGCCGCATCGCTTCACCAAAGAAGACATGCATCTTCTGCACTCGATTGGAGATCAACTTGGCATAGCCATTGAGCAGGCCAAGCTGTATAAAAGGTTAAATGACGCTAGGGAAAGATACCAGATGCTGCTGAGACAGGCAGTTACCATCCAGGAACAGGAGCGAAGAAGAGTTGCTAGAGAGCTTCACGATGAGACCAGTCAAGACCTCACTGCCTTGGCGCTTAATCTGCAGGCAGTGAGTGAAATGATGGAAATGGGCAACGTTGAGGATGCGCAAATCAAGGCGACATTGAAGAGGGCTCACACCATAGCGGTTCATGCAAGCGCCGAGGTAACCAGGCTAATAAGGGAACTGCGCCCCACTTTATTAGATACGTTGGGTCTGCCGGCTGCTGTTCATAATCTTGCTGAGAATCATCTTGCTTCCAAAGGCATTAGTGTTTCTACAGAGTTCGAGGGAATGGATCGACGTTTGCCTCCAGAGACTGAGCTGTCGCTTTTCCGCATTGCGCAAGAGGCGATAGGCAATATTGTGAGGCACTCGGAGGCAAAGAATGCCACTATCAAACTTGAATGTGACGCTGATAAATGCGTTTTACGTGTTGAGGATGATGGGAAGGGATTTGACGTTAGCGAGATCACAAGCATCGACGAAGGCGGCCGCGGCGCTGGTCTGTTCGGTATGAAAGAACGGGTAACCATGGTGGGTGGTAGTTGCTCGTGCCAATCTCAGCCTGGACAAGGGACTAAAGTTATTGCCAGGGTTCCGATAATTAGGAGCACAGCCGATGCAGAAGATAAGGATGCCGATAGTGGATGATCACACCGTCGTGGGCGACGGCAGTTGTGCTTTCTAGGTGTGGCTGCTGAAGGACATACCGCCAAGTAAATAGGCGACGTGCTAGTGTCCGGTGGCTGAGACGCACGCCATCTGGACAGATCTTTGGACACCTCTTGAACAGCTCTTTTTCATCTAGGTCAGTGCCACTGGTCAATCAAGTTCATTGGTTGCAGACCGCACACTAGAAGTCAGCCCCAAGACTATAGAGGGATACAAGGCCAATTTGATGGATAGACTGGGTGTTGACAACCAGACTGACCTTATCAAGTATCCTATGTGCAAAGCCATCATGGTTGCGTGATGATGCCAGCAGACCCAATCTTTCGAACTGGGGTTCGTTGCTCAGGGGTTTTCCCCTATATGAATAGGGTTTAATTCAACAGAATTTAAGGGTTGACGCCGCATCATAACGGGGTAAGTCCCTCTTTTGCTTCACACGAAGGCGAACTACCATACACGTAAGAAAGAACACAAGCAATGCCATGTTTGTCCGAGGGGGCTCGTGCACTGGGCGGGTATCGATACATTCACAAGTGATGGTGCTAGGAAAGCTTCTTTTGGCCATACCGTTGTTCCACCTTGCCAGAATGCCTGCTCTGCGAACATGCAGACCAAAGACTATGTCGATTTGATTGTCTTAGGGGGTGAGTGATGGGGACAATGCGGGTTGTGAGGGAGGGTCCGTTTATGTTCCGTGTGTGATTATTTTTGGAGTGTGCTGCGGGAATTCGACAAAGGAGGGAGGGTGAATATGGAGAAACACAAAGGCTTAATCAATAGTGTTCCGAGAGGGAAAGGAGGAGCAAGAAATGGAAAATAAAAAGATCCTGATCGTAGATGATGAGCTTGATTTTCTGTCAGCTTTGCAAACGACCTTAGAAGCCAAAGAATTTCAAGTCGCTACGGTCAGCACCAAGGCAGAGGCACAGGAAAGAATCAGGCTTGGAGAACTTGATATCGTTATCCTGGGCACGATGAGTCCTCGTGGAGAAGCATCCTCGCTGCACAAATGGCTAAAACAAAATCCCCGGACTAAGAACTTGCCTCTTGTGGTCATCGATGCCCCGCTCGAAAAACGCCTTGTCAGCGGGTGGAGCATAGATGAGGGGGTGCAAATGGAGGCTCAAGAGTATCTAACCAAGCCAGTTGAGCCAGCCTCACTTCTGCCTTTGATTCAAGCACTGCTGGAGAGCGCAGTTAAGCGGATTAAAGTGCTCATAGTAGATGACCACACTGTAATCAGGGATGGCCTTCGTGCCGTGCTCACGCTGCAAAAAGACATTACGGTGGTAGGTGAAGCTGTAGATGGAAAAGACGCGGTGGAAAAGACTCTCCAGCTTTTGCCTGACGTGGTAATCATGGATATAGTCATGCCTGTGATGAATGGGCTCGACGCAACCAGGCAGATATGTAAGGAACGCCCTGAGACCAAGGTTCTGATGCTTACACAGTATGATGACGAAGAGAACATACTTATGTCTGAGCAGGTAGGAGCCTACGGATTTATCCCCAAGAGGGCTGCTAGTTCGCAGCTCATAACCGGTGTCAGGTCTGTATATGCCGGAGAGCGGCTCGCGAAACCTGCGGCAGTCTAGCTGAGAGCGAATGGAGGCGTGGCAAAGAACCAACGTTCTGGCTCAATGTTACGGCTTAGCCAAGCGCGGCAAGGGCGCGTTGTCGCAGGTGGAGTTGTGTTTCTCAGATTCCTTGGGATTACAAGCCACTAAATTCGAAATCGAGCTTAAACTGGGTGACGAAGCTATCCCACTTCCCCTTGATTGTCCAGGTAGGACAATCAAGCGTATCTTGTGTCGGTGGCCATGACTCTGTCGACTGGCTAAGGAAGGAGTCACCTTGCCTCTTCAATGAATCTGTACGCAGATTGACTAGGGAACCAGCCGGCTAGGCCGTTCGGAACTCGGCTAAGCCATTGTCTACGTTCTGCTGACAGACGCTTGGTATACGCTTTATTCCGATTCTACGTCGGCTTGTGCCCCCTGCCGATCCCACTACGACGATTCTCAGGTGTGAATGGGAACTCACTATGACGGACGCAAAAGATGTTTGACAAGAGGAGTATGCAGTCGTATCCTAATCGTGCAATTGCACCAGAAGTCAGTACCTTCTATCCATGCTCAGTGCTAGTTAGAAGCTTGGAAATAACGGGGACTCATATTTGCAGGTCAACAGGGGGTAAGGATGGCTGAAAGAAAGGAGACAGCAATTGATCGAGCCGCTGGACTTGCAGGTGTTAACATAAGCCTGCAGAATGTAACGGATGGCATAGAGGATAAGCTTCTCATCATCGACAGTGAATACCGGGTCAGGTTTGCTAACTTAGCCATGCGACACAAGTTGCGGGAAGATGCCGAGTCGCCTATTGGCAGGCATTGCTATGAGGTCTTCGATGAGAGTGACAGGCCTTGCAGTTCCCACTCGTGGGAATGCCCCCTCAGAGAAGTACTGCAAAGTGGCAGGCTGACAACAATTGTTTGTCCTGATCCTGGCGTTGGCGCTGATAGCATCGCGGATAGGCATGTCAAGATCACCATGTGGCCGCTAAAGGATAGCCATGGCGAGATGGACGCAATTGTCGAAGTGAGAAGAGAGGTTACTGCGGAAACAGAAGTGGAGAAGGAGGCTCTGAAGCGACACGACAATCTCGATGCCTTGAGTCGCATTTCCTCCGCCGTGAGTGGATTATGGGATTTGGATGCTATCCTGAACGTGGCGCTGGATATTGTGCTTCAGGTCTTCAGAAGTAGCATCGGGGGGATCCTGCTTTTCGATGAACGAGTTCAAAAACTATGTTACAAAGCGCACCGTGGCCTCTCTGCCGAATACGTCGGAGAGATGTGTCTCACTATGGGTGATGGGGTCTCAGGAAGAGTAGCCCAAACAGGGGAGCCTGTTCTATTAGAAGACATCTCCAAAGACCCGCATGCCACTCGCCCTGATTTGATAAGAGCAGAAGGTCTTAAGGCATTCGTTAGTGTCCCCTTGAAGGCAAAGGAAAGGGTTGTGGGCGTCATGAATGTCGCCAGCTATTCTCCTGGCCAATTTGGCCCAGACGACATGTACCTGTTGAACTCCATTGGCTGCCAACTAGGCATAGCGGTGGAGCAGGCAGAATTGTATGAAACGTTGAATGCTGCTAGGGAAAGATACCAGATGCTGCTGAGACAGGCGGTTAGCATCCAGGAACAGGAGCGAAGAAGAGTTGCTAGAGAGCTTCACGATGAGACCAGTCAAGACCTCACTGCCTTGGCGCTTAATCTGCAGGCAGTGAGTGAAATGATGGAAATGGGCAACGTTGAGGATGCGCAAATCAAGGCGACATTGAAGAGGGCTCACACCATAGCGGTTCATGCAAGCGCCGAGGTAACCAGGCTAATAAGGGAACTGCGCCCCACTTTATTAGATACGTTGGGTCTGCCGGCTGCTGTTCATAATCTTGCTGAGAATCATCTTGCTTCCAAAGGCATTAGTGTTTCTACAGAGTTCGAGGGAATGGATCGACGTTTGCCTCCAGAGACTGAGCTGTCGCTTTTCCGCATTGCGCAAGAGGCGATAGGCAATATTGTGAGGCACTCGGAGGCAAAGAATGCCACTATCAAACTTGAATGTGACGCTGATAAATGCGTTTTACGTGTTGAGGATGATGGAAAGGGGTTTGATGTTAGTGAGATCAGAGGCATTGACGGAAGTGGCCGTGGTGCTGGTCTGTTTGGGATGGAAGAGCGGGTAACCATGGCAGGTGGTAACTGTGCTGTTGAATCTCAGCCTGGGCAGGGGACCAGAGTTATTGCCAAGGTTCCAACAGTGAGGAGCACAGCCGATGCAGAAGATAAGGGTGCTGGTAGTAGATGATCACACCATCGTGCGGGATGGCATCCGCGCCTTGCTAGGGTTGGCTGGAGACATAGAGGTGGTTGGTGAAGCTGAGAACGGCAGGGAAGCACTTGATGGAGTGAGAGAGCTTGTTCCGGATGTGGTGCTTATGGACGTAGCCATGCCTACCATGGATGGGCTGGAAGCGACACGTAGAATACATAGGGAATTCCCTCAAACAAAGGTACTGGCACTGACTCAATATGATGACAGGGAGTACGTTTTCTCCGTCGTTGAGGCGGGAGCCCAGGGC
This sequence comes from uncultured Dehalococcoidales bacterium, assembly GCA_964453875.1. GTDB lineage: Bacteria > Chloroflexota > Dehalococcoidia > GIF9 > AB-539-J10 > JADFUX01. The sequence continues at coordinate 2,396 of CAYVSN010000010.1, read as the reverse complement.
TTCATCAGCAAGACAGCAGCATCTTCAGAGGTTGTTTCTGGTATTCGGGCTGTTCACCGGGGAGATTCCTTCTTGTCCCCATCTGTGGCCAGGCTTCTGGTTGAACATTATCGAGAGGGAGCCGCTGTGAGAAAGAGTCAGGACCCTTACGGACAGTTGACAGATAGAGAAAGGGAGATACTTAAGTTGTTGGCCGAAGGGTATACAGGTCAAGAAATAGCCGATATGTTGGTAATCAGCCCCAAGACTGTGGAGGGGCATAAGACCAACCTCATGTCCAAGCTTGACATCCACAACCGCATTGACCTGGTCAAATATGCTTTGCGCAAAGGCATTATTAGCGTATGAACCTATTACCTGTCTTACCCATACTGCTATTCGTGTCCTGCAAGCCGCTTCCTACTGATAAGGTCTTCAAGCCAAGCAAATAGGGGACTGATCCAGGAAAATCAGGGTAACATCCTCCCGCGTTCTGGGGTAAAGACCTCTGTGCTCTTCAACAGATACGGCTTATTCTTAAATAGACTTTGTTATCGAAACTTGGCAGGAACAAAGGAGGCGTGGCTGAAAAACGCAGCAAAGGTCCCAACCGTGGATGATTATCCCGAGTTCCATGCAGATTTGCAAGCGGGAGCATTTGGCTTTGGCCCTGAGAAGCGCGAGCCCCCAGCCTCTGGCTGGCATCAGAGCTCCCAGGTGAGCAGAGTACCCTAGACTATTCGGCCACGCCGCAAATGCTAACCAACAAAAGGTAGAAGGATTCTGATTTGCAGACAGTTACCATTACCCTTGATGGCCGAGAAGTAAGCGGTTACCCAGGAATGACCATCCTGGAGCTGGCGCGAGAATCAGGCGTAGATATTCCCACGCTCTGCCATGAACCTTATTTGACCCCAATTGGTGCTTGCCGGGTATGTTTGGTAGAAGATGAACGAACTGGCACTTTGCTGGCTTCGTGTGTCGCCCCTATAGCTCCAGGAATGGTAATCAACACCCATTCCCCTCGAGTTATCGATCACCGAAAAAACATAGTCAAGCTGATGCTTGCTAGTCATCCTGATTCGTGCTTGGTTTGTGACAAAGGCAACCGCTGCCAATTGCGCCAGATTGCCGCGGATATGGGTATTGGATTGGTGGAATTCCAGCGGATTCCTCAGATGGCTATCGTTGAGGAGGTCAACCCTTTCCTTGAGAGAGATTTGAGCAAGTGTATACTGTGTGCCAAGTGTATTCGAGCATGCCAGGAACTGGTCGTTGAAGGTGCTATTGACTACTTTCAGCGAGGATTTAGTGCCAGACCGGCAACGTGGAACAATGTGCCGCTGGAGAATTCGGAGTGCACTTTCTGTGGAACTTGCGTTGCCTTGTGTCCCACAGGCGCGCTCATGGAGAGGGAGAAGTCATATAGGGGGACGACTAAGACTACTGTTGAGACAACCTGCCCCTTCTGTGGCTGTGGATGCAGTATATGCCTGGAAGTCAAAGATGACTCCGTAGTGCGCGTCACGCCAGCCAAAGAAGGTTCGGTGAATAAGGGGACGCTTTGCGTGAAAGGAAGTTATGGCTGCGATTTTATCCATAGCCAGGATCGGCTGACCAAGCCTCTAGTTAACTATGATGGCAACTTTGAGGCAGTGTCTTGGGAAGAAGCCTTGGGGCTGGTAGCCGCTCGGTTCAAGCAAATAAAAGACGAATATGGCAGCGCCGGTCTAGCTGTCCTTGGCTCGTCCAAGTGCACTAACGAAGAGAACTATCTGTTGCAGAGACTCGCCAGATGTGTGCTGGGCACCAATAATGTTGACAATGGCAGTCGCCTTTATAATTCTGCTAGCCGTGTAGGTCTTGGGTCCTCGATTGGGTTCTCTGGGACGACAAATTACCTCGATGAGCTGGAGCAATCAGAGGTAATAGTGGTTACCGGAGCTGATCCGGTTTCCTCAGCACCTGCGGCTGGGTATGCCATAAAGCGTGCCGCCAAATACAAAGGGGCCAAGTTAATATTGATAGACCCTCGACGAACAAAGCTCGCTTCACTTGCGCACCTTTGGCTACGACCCAAGGTCGGTACTGATGTGGCTCTAATGAATGGCCTAGCCAAGGTGATCATTGATGAAGGCTTGCTGGATGAGGAATTCATTGCTAGAAGGACGGACAACTTCGAGGCTTTTTGTAAGAATTTGAAAGCATATTCTCTCGACTATGTTAGAGAGATCACTGGTGTTTCCAGTGAGGAAATCTGCCTGGCAGCGCGCCTGTATGCTAAGGCGAGTCGGGCGGCAATCGTCTATGGCACGGGGATTACACAGTATATCATTGGAACAGAGGGGGTGAAGGCTCTGGCAAATCTGGCGCTTCTAACCAGTAACGTTGGGGGTAGGGGAGGCGGAATTTATGCG
>CAYVSN010000009.1:0-13089 GCA_964453875.1 uncultured Dehalococcoidales bacterium | reverse complement strand
AATGGACTCATGATAGATTCTGGCCTGCAAATTGTCAGGGGCTAGCATGACCATAATGTCTGCCGCCTTCGCCACTTCAGTGGCGCTGGTTGCCTTGAAACCAGCACTCTGTGCTGCTTTCCAGCCTTCAGTGCCCGGTAACTCAGCAACGATAACCTGACAGCCGCTATCCCTCAGATTCTGAGCCTGGGCATGCCCCTGGCTGCCATAGCCAATAATGCCAATCGTCTTCTCCTTGATTAAATCCAGACTCGCATCCTTCTCATAGTAAATTGTTGCCATAATACCTCCTTAAGTCTGTAACTGCTTTGCCTTTGCCTAATCTGCGCCCCTTATTAGGGCAATCCTGCCGGTCCTCGCCATTTCCTTAATGCCAAAACCGCGGAGAAGCTTGAACAAGGAATCTATCTTATCTTCGTCACCCGTCACCTCCACCATCAGCGAATCAGGAGCAACATCAACTATATTGGCTCTGAAAATATCTACAATTTGTATAATCTCACTTCTTGTTGAGGCAGTGGCTTTGACCTTGATTAAAGCTAACTCCCGGGCTACCACCTCACTATCGCTTATGTCACTTACTTTGATTACCTCGATTAGCTTATCGAATTGCTTCCTGATCTGTTCTACCTCCCCAGAGTCACTATCAACAACAATAGTCATGCGAGACAAACCGGGCTGTTCAATATGCCCTACAGCAATGCTTTCTATATTGAAGCCCCGACGGCGGAAAAGGCTAGCAACCTTGTTTAGCACACCGGGCTTATCCTCGACTAAAGCTACCAGAGTGTGTTTTGAAGCTGACAATGAACTTCCTCCCAGAGTTTTGCTAGGCAGTTACCCCTTCGGTATTTCCAGCATTTGAGATAAGGCGCCTCCCGGTAGCACCATGGGATAGACGTTTTCCTCTGGCTCGACGACAAAATCGATAAGGAAGGCACCAGGACAATCTATTGCTTCGTTCAAAGCCGGAATTACTTCGGCCTTGTGCCTCACCCTCGTGCCAGGAATGTCATACGCCTCAGCAATCTTGACAAAATCGGGGTTCCAAAGCTTTGTTTCAACATAGCGACGCCCGTAGAACAGCTCCTGCCATTGTCTTACCATGCCTAGATAACCATTATCCATAATGGCTATCTTAACCGCAAGGTTCTCCTGTGCTATGGTGGCCAACTCCTGAACAGTCATTTGGAACCCACCATCACCGGCGATACACCATACCATTTTCTCGGGGCATGCGACTTTAACACCTACAGCGGCGGGAAGCTCAAATCCCATAGTACCTAAGCCTCCTGAAGAAACAAGACTGTCTGGATTAGCATAAGGGAAGTGTTGAGCAGCCCACATTTGATTTTGGCCCACCCCAGTGACGATAATAGCATCGCCCTGGGTGACTTCATAAATCTGACGAATGATATATTGGGGCAAAAGCTCAGCATCGCCTCTGTCTTCTACTAACGGATGTTCGTACCTCCACCGTTCTAACTGGGAGAGCCAATCGGTATGGCTACTGATTTTGATCCCCCTATTGATGGAATTGAAGACGTTCTTGGCATCACCAACGATGGGGACATACGCCGGTATATTCTTTCCTATTTCCGCGGGATCAATATCAATGTGAATAATGCGGGCATGGGGAGCAAAATCCGTAGTGCTTGCCGTAGCTCGATCATCAAATCTCATACCAACGGCAATAATAAGGTCGGAATCTTGCACTGCCAAGTTAGCATGAGCCACGCCATGCATCCCCAACATCCCTAGACTCAACACATGGTTTTGGGGAAATGAACCAATGCCAAGAAGGGTAGTAACCACCGGTATCTGTGCCTTCTCTGCCAGCTCCCTGAGCTGCTCACAAGCTTGAGAAATAATGACTCCTCGGCCAGCGATGATAATAGGCCGCTCAGCCTGGTCAATAAGGTCCACTGCCTTTCTGATTTGCGCTGGATGCCCATGGAGGGTGGGCTTGTAGCCCGGCAAATCGATTCTATCGGGATAGATAAACTCCGCCTCCTCTTGCTGGACGTCTCTGGGCAAATTGATAAGCACAGGGCCAGGCCTCCCAGTCTGAGCAATATGAAAAGCTTCCTTAACCATTCTAGCCAATTCTCCTGCGCTGGTGACAAGGTAACTATGCTTGGTGATGGGAAGAGTGATGCCGGTGATGTCCGTTTCCTGAAAGGCGTCTTTGCCGATAAATGGCCTGGCTACCTGCCCTGTTATGGCTACCATGGGTGAAGAATCCATGTAGGCGTTGGCAATTCCGGTTACCAGGTTGGTAGCTCCCGGGCCCGAGGTAGACATGCATACACCTGCTTTATGTCTAGCTCTGGCGTAGCCATCGGCGGCATGAGCTGCTCCTTGCTCATGACGAACCAGTATATGCCGAAGTTGAGGATATTGAGGAAGGGTATCATATAGCGGTAACACAGCGCCGCCAAGAATGCCAAAAATAACCTCTACTCCTTCTTTAATCAGGCTTTCGCATAAGATCTGAGCACCAGTCTTCTTCATCGTGTATATCGTCCTTCTTGCTTCACATTATGAACTTCACCACTGAATTCTTCCAAGTCTCTTGGCCTTTCTGACTCTCCCCTTTTAACCCTGTTGCAGCGCCCGTTCTGCTCTCAACCCAAGTTCTCCATTCTCTAGCGAGGCGTCTACTCAGTCAGCAAACACGGCTCCAGTGCTAGCTGAGGTGACTTTATCACTATACCTCTTAAGATAGCCAGTTCTGATCTTTGGCTCAAAAGGAGGCAATGATTTCAATCGTTGCCCGATCTCCCTTTGGTTCAGTTCTACTTCCAACTTGCGATTTAGGATATCTATTTTGATGACATCGCCATCCCTTATCGTGGCTATAGGACCACATTCTGCTGCTTCAGGGGAGACATGACCAATAGCTGCACCCCTTGTAGCTCCGGAAAAGCGCCCATCGGTAATAAGGGCCACCTCCTTATCCATGCCCATGCCGCTCAGGAGCGAGGTAGGTGTTAGCATTTCGCGCATCCCAGGACCTCCCCTTGGCCCTTCATAGCGAATAACAATCACTTCTCCAGATCTGATTTCCCCATTTATTATAGCTGCTGTGGCTGCCTCCTCGCTATCGAAGACCCTGGCTGGACCTTGATGAACCAACATCTCAGGGGCTACGGCAGCGCTTTTGACAACGCTGCCCTCAGGTGCTAGATTCCCAAACAAGATACTGATGCCCCCGGTAGCGCTATAGGGTTGTGACAATGGTCGGATTACCTCGTTATTCTTGACTGTAGCCCCTCTTATCACTTCGCCCAGTGGCTTTCCCAAAACGGTATTCGCCCCAAGCCTCAACAACTGGGATATCTCTTGCATTATTGCTGGAACGCCACCAGCCAAATCCAAATCCTCAATGTGAGAATCGCTTGCCGGGCTTAATTTGCAAATATGGGGAATGGAAGCACTAATCTCATTTAGCCAAGATAAAGGGAAATCAACTCCCGCCTCGTGAGCTATTGCAGTAAGGTGCAACACCGAGTTGGTACTGCCACCCAAAGCCATATCCACGGCAAAAGCATTGTAAATGGAATCCGCAGTAATGATATCTTTAGGCCGAATATTCTTGGCTAACACACCCATAACTTGCTGCCCAGCTTCGTAAGCTAATTGAACTCGTCGTGCTTGCACGGCCGGTATCGTTCCGTTGCCAGGCAAACCCATGCCTAGAGCTTCGGTAAGGCAATTCATGGTATTGGCAGTAAACATGCCACTACAACTGCCACAGCCCGGGCAAGCAACTTCTTCCAGTTCTTCTAATTCAGCTTCGGACATGTTCCCTTTGATAGTCTCGCCCACTGCCTGGAAAATGGAGCTGACGTCAACCAACCTTAGCTGATTATTCTTGTAAAGCTTTCCCGCCATCATAGGACCGCCGCTTACAAATACACAAGGTAAGTTAAGCCTTGCTGCCGCCATTAACATGCCGGGTACGACTTTGTCACAGTTGGGAATAAAAACCAAAGCATCGAAAGCATGAGCCTCAGCCAGAATTTCCACTGAGTCAGCGATCAGTTCCCTGCTGGGCAGGCTATACTTCATTCCGGGGTGATTCATGGCAATGCCATCGCACACGATTATAGTGTTAACCTCAAAAGGTACTCCCCCTCCGCTTTGAATCCCCTCTTTTACCGCCTGGGCTATGGTCTGCAAATGGATATGTCCAGGAACAACTTCACTAAAGCTATTAATAACCCCAATAAAGGGTTTATCCCAGTCGCCTGAAGAGCAGCCTACAGCTCGCAGTAACGACCTATGGGGTGCTCTCTCAACGCCCTTTTTCACGATATCGCTTTTCACTAGTACCCCCTTATTCAGGACGAAAGACTGTGCTCTCTAAAGGAGGAAGCAAAGTATGTTGGCGAAGATAGCATAATACGTTTCTAGTGTCAATTTACCCTGTGCAAATCTGATGCCACAGATGAGTTAAGATTCAGAAAACTGAACGGAGAATACAAGCATAATGAGTAAAGCTAACACGAGATAAGGGCAACTCAAGTCTCGGGGAGCCAAGAATCGTGCATAAGCTGTCTACATAGTGTTGGTGTTCACTACTGCTGGATCTGGTGGCCACGGTTGGCTCTCATCACCTAGTGATTTGCCTTTCGCTAGTTGTTACAGGCTTAGACTGGTTAGGACGAACCTGGCCGAGACAGCCTCAGAATTGAAGAGTTCGGCAGCACTATCCCTGCCCTTTCAAGTTTGCTGAGCTCCTGCTTCCAAAGCCGTTATTTTGTTTATTCTTGTGATATGCCTGCCACCCTCGAAATCGGTGGACAGATATGTTTGAACGATTCCCAAGGCTGACTCAACCTCCACGTCATCCCCTCCAAGGCACAAGATATTAGCATCGTTATGCTGACGAGCTCGTTGGGCGGTAAGAGTATCATGGCATAAAGCCGCCCTCACGCCTTTTATTTTATTGGCAGCTATGCTCATACCTATTCCAGTGCTACATATTAGGATGCCCTGGTCAAAATCAGGTGAAGCTACCGCCTTTGCTACCTCTCGAGCAATATCAGGGTAATCCACAGATTCAACATCATAGCACCCGAAATCATGATAGCTACAGCCCAGATCTTGCAGCAGTCCCACAATCACTTGTTTTAGCCCAAAGCCACGATGGTCACAGCCTAGGGCGATACGCATTGCGGGCTCCACGGTCTTTCAATCTCATGGCGAGGTATCATTCCTTGGCGCAAAATGCGAGGTACCGCGCCTGTTACATCCACTATAGTTGATTCGTTGCCACCGGGGCACTTGCCTCCGTCGATGATAAAGTCAATTGCGTCTCCCAGTTGCTCCTCAACCTCGTTAGCAGTCAAAGCGCTGTAGCTGCCACTGATATTAGCACTAGTGCCAACTAGCGGGCTCCCTATACCCTGAATAAGCGCAAGGCAAATGGGGTGACCAGGGATGCGCACTGCCACGGTGCCCCCGCTGGAGAGGTAGAGAGGCAAAGAATCTGATTTGGGTAGGACCAGAGTTAATGCTCCAGGCCAGAAACGCCTCGCCAAAGACAAGGCAATTCCAGAAAGTGGCTTGGCTACGGCAGTTGCTTGAGATATATCGCTAAGGAGCAAAGGAAATGGTAAGTGCCTAGGGCGTCTCTTCACTTCATAAACTCGCTCTACAGCTCTAAGACGAAAAGCATCGCATCCTAGACCGTAGACTGTATCAGTGGGAAAAGCAATTATCCCGCCTTTTTTGAGAATTCTTATCCCCTTTTCCACCTGCTGTTCCAAGCTGTTCATTTCCTTGACGCTAGTATACCATGGTGATAAGCTACATTCACACTACTGACATAGCTCTGAAATGGAAAGCAGGTCACAAAGCCGCCGAATCTCCGCCAGCGATGACGCGGAAGTGTCCACCTATTTGGAGATCGCCAAAGAACTGCGTGGGGAGCAACTTACACTTGAGCCTAAGCTGCCTCCTAGCAAACGCGAGACCATAGTAGTCATTGATTTTGGCTCTCAGTATAGCATGCTTATTGCTCGACGGGTACGAGACTGCCATGTTTACTGTGAGCTCGTGCCCTACGATGCCCCCTGGGAGAGAATAGCCTCTCTTAACGTCAAAGGCTTTATCCTTTCGGGAGGTCCAGCCAGCGTTTATGACACCGGAGCGCCTTTGGCTCCATCTTATACTTATGAGAGTGGCTTGCCTATTCTCGGTATCTGTTATGGGACGCAAGTTATCGCTCATCAACTGGGCGGTTTCGTATCTCTAGGGTCAAAGCATGAATATGGTCATGCCGTCTTGCACATAAGTGATGAGGATTGCCCGCTTTTCGCCGGTCTTCCTCCTTCTTTCCCTGTGTGGATGAGCCATGGTGACGAGATTCTAGAAGTGCCTGCTGGCTTTAAAGCCCTAGCTTATAGTGGAAACTCTCCATTTGCTGTCGTAGGCAATGACACCAATATCTTTGGGCTCCAGTTTCATCCTGAAGTTGTCCATACTCCACAAGGGAAAAACATCTTCCAAAATTTTCTGTTTGGAATTTGCGGCTGCCGTGGGGATTGGACACCGGCCAATTTCGTAGCTGAAGCTGTGGACAAGATGCAAAGACAAGTAGGCAATGGCAGGGTTATCTGCGCCCTTTCCGGCGGGGTTGATTCAGCGGTGACCGCTACCATTGTTCACCGTGCTATTGGCAATAACTTGACCTGCTTGTTCATTAATAATGGTTTGTTGCGCCGTGAGGAACCGGAGAGAGTGCTTAGCACCTTTGAGCGTAATCTGAAAATGGACGTGGCTTATGTAGATGCCAGCGAGAGATTCTTGCAACGCCTACATGGGGTGACAGATCCTGAGATGAAGCGGCAGATTGTTGGCGAAGAATTCATCCGCGTTTTTGAGGAGGAGGCAGCCAAGCTGGGCGAAGTCGATTTCCTGGCTCAAGGCACGCTCTACCCCGATGTCATTGAAAGCAGCGCTACTATTGAAACCAGAGCCTCAGCCAAAATAAAGAGCCACCATAATGTTGGCGGCTTACCAGCCAAAATGAAGTTCACCCTCATCGAACCCTTGCGCTATTTGTTCAAGGATGAAATTCGAGAGGTAGGGTTAGCCCTTGGCTTGCCTGAAGATATGGTCTGGCGGCAGCCATTCCCGGGTCCAGGACTAGCCATCCGCATAATCGGTGAAGTAACCAAGGAAAAGCTGGAAATACTCCGCGCCGCCGACTGGATTGTCATGAACGAGATTAAGAAGGCAGCGCTCTACCGCCAACTATGGCAAAGCTTTGCTGTGCTTACCGATGTCAAGAGTGTGGGCGTCATGGGCGACTACAGGACTTACGGCTACCTGGTAGCAATCAGGGCGATAAATAGTGAAGACGCCATGACCGCTGATTGGTCGAGGTTACCTTATGACCTCTTAGCTAGGATGTCTGACCGCATAGTCAATGAGGTACCCAACGTCAACAGGGTGGTTTACGATATTACTAGTAAGCCACCGGCGACTATAGAGTGGGAATAAACGAGGGAGAGGTGAAGATGGATTATCGTTATGAGGATTACCCTTTCGGAGAGGGCAGTTATGAACAGCAAGATGTGAAGGCCGACTTGGAAATGATACGCGAGGACTTAATAGACGAACTGCAAGCCATAAACCAATATGAGCAGCACATAGAGAGCTTGGAAAGCGAAGAAGCTGTGGCCACATTAGAACATATCCTTGAGCAGGAGAAGGAGCATGTTGCGGAATTGCTGAGGTTGATCCACGCGCTCGATCCCGTGCAAGCTGAGAAGTTGGACAGGCAGATTCCTTAGGATGATGGCGAGAAGCCCAATTCAGAGGGGGCAAGAAAGGATAGGGGAAACACAACAAAAAGAGGCGTCGCAGTTAACACGGAAAGCTGAAGCAAGAGCAGGACTTTGGCAGCGGGAAGGGAACAGCAGCGCAGGATTGGTTGGAATCTCGCCATAGTGGAATTGAAAGGGAGCAACAATCATTGAAGATACTGGTTATTGGTGGTGGGGCCAGGGAGCATACTTTAGTGTGGAAGTTGCTCCAAAGTCCCAAGGCGGAGAAAGTCTTTGTTGCTCCGGGGAACGCTGGCACAGCACTCATAGCTGAGAATTTGAACATTCATCCCACAGATCTGGAAGCCCTTGGCAAAGCTGTGAAAGACAAAGGGATTGATTTGGTTGTTGTTGGCCCTGAACTGCCATTGTCGTTAGGCATAGTAGACCATTTTGATAGCTTGGGCATTCCCGCTTTCGGCCCTACAAAAGCAGCTAGCCAAATAGAGTCGAGCAAGGTCTTTGCCAGGAACTTGATGGAGAAATATGGCATCCCTTGTCCTAAGGGAGTTGTCTTTCCCTCTTACCCTGAGGCTGCTACATATCTTGAAGGACAGCAAGCACCCATCGTAATCAAGGCAGATGGGTTAGCTGGTGGCAAGGGAGTGATTATAGCTGACTCTATGCAAAAGGCCAAGATGGCTCTTAGCGACATTATGGAAGCAAGAATATTTGGCCCTGCTGGGGATAAGGTAATAATTGATGAATATGTTACTGGTCAAGAGGTAAGCCTCATAGCTTTCACTGATGGCAAGACGATATCACCCATGGTCCCAGCCTGCGACTACAAGAAGATCTGGGATAATGATGAAGGGCCTAATACAGGTGGCATGGGAAGCTATAGTCCACCAGGATTCTTCCCCGCCCAGCTAATAGAAAAGGTTACCACTACCATCTTATTGCCAGCAATAGAGGCGATGGCTGACGAAGGAATGCCCTACAAAGGAGCGCTTTACGCTGGCTTGATGGTTACTGACAAGGAGCCACTTGTATTGGAGTTCAACGCTCGCTTCGGTGATCCTGAGAATCAAGTTATCTTGCCCCTTCTCAAAACCGACTTGCTGGATATCCTCTCGGCAGTGATTCAAGGCAATCTTAACCAGGCGGAAGCAGAATGGAGCACTAATGCCTGTGTGGGAGTAGTCATGGCTTCAGAAGGTTACCCTGGAAACTACAAAACAGGGCTTCCAATAGAAGGTTTGGATGACCTGGATGAAGGTTCGCTGGTTTTCCATGCTGGAACTAAGCTGGGCGATGATGGGAAAATCTATACTGACGGTGGGCGAGTGCTCACTGTGGTGGGGGCTGGCAAAGACATAGCTGAAGCGCGGGAGAAAGTCTACCGCCAATTGCCCAGGATTTGCTTTGAAGGCTGCCATTATAGAACGGATATTGCCCTTAGGGAGATCAGTTGAATGGCACTTGTGGGAGTGGTTATAGGGAGCCAGTCGGATGCCAATATGATACGGCCGGCACTGGACATGCTAGAGCAACTGGGCATTGATTGCGAGTTGTGCGTTATCTCGGGTCATAGAAATCCAGAAATGCTGAGGGAATATGGCTTGAAAGCGGAGGAGCGAGGTTTTGAAGTTATCATTGCTGGTGCTGGTGGTGCCGCCCATCTCCCTGGCATCATAGCTAGCTGGACAACGCTGCCTGTGATTGGCGTTCCCCTGCCCACTAGCGAACTCTCAGGGCTAGATGCCTTGTTCTCTATAGCTCAGATGCCTGCCGGGGTTCCAGTAGCTTGCGTTGGCATCGGGAAAAACGGTGCCAAAAACGCCGCCTTGCTTGCCGCCCAGATTTTGAGCACCAAACATGGGAAAACAAGGGAAGCCTATCGCAAATACAAAGCCAAATTAGCAGAGGAATAACATGATCGAGCGATATTCCAGACCCCAGATGAAGAGAATATGGTCTGAAGAGAATAAGTTTGACCTGTGGCTTAAGGTAGAGATAGCTGTTTGCCAAGCTTGGGCTGAGTTAGGCGGAATCCCCAAAGAGGTCATACCCAAAATAAGGAATGCCAGCTACAAGCTAGAGCGTATCGCCGAATTCTTGAAGGTTACCCACCACGATATGACCGCTTTTCTTAACTCAGTGTCTGAAAGCCTTGGTGAGGAGTCTCGGTTCGTGCATCTTGGCCTTACCTCTTCCGATGTTATGGATACGGCTTTGAGTCTTCAGTTGAAGGAAGCATGTGACGTCTTTGAACAAGATATTACTGAACTTGTCGCTGTCCTGCAAAACAAAGCTACAGAGCACAAGTATACTGTTATGGTGGGGCGGACGCATGGCGTTCATGCAGAGCCCACTACCTTTGGCTTGAAGATGGCTCTGTGGGCTGAGGAAATGAAGCGCAACGCCCAAAGGCTACGTGAAGCTAAAAGAATCATTTCTGTAGGAAAGATATCGGGGGCGGTAGGCACCTACGCTACAGTTTCCCCTGAGGTCGAGAGAATAGCTTGTCAAAAATTAGGGCTCACATCAGCGCCACTATCAAGTCAGATAATCCAGCGCGACCGGCATGCGCAGTTTGTTACCAGTTTGGCCATAATTGCCAGCTCCCTAGAGAAATTCGCTACTGAGATTAGAAGCCTTCAGCGAACTGAGATTCTGGAAGTTGAAGAACCCTTTGAAGCGGGGCAGACAGGTTCCTCGGCGATGCCACATAAGAGAAATCCTGAGCTTTGTGAGCGCATTTGTGGGCTTAGCAGACTACTAAGGGGCTACGCTTTGACCTCTATGGAGAACATTGCCTTGTGGCATGAGCGCGACATCAGCCATTCCTCCACAGAGCGAATCATCTTGCCCGACTCCTGCCTGCTAACCGACTACATGCTATCTTTGCTCGCCTCGATAATGAAAGGGCTCAGGGTTTATCCTGAGAATATGCGTCGTAACCTTGAGCTTACTCAAGGCCTGATTTTTTCCCAAAGAGTGCTGTTGGCTTTAGTAGACAAAGGTTTGGGTCGGGAAGAAGCCTATAGGATAGTGCAAGCTAATGCTATGAAAGCCTGGGAGGAAAAGAAGAGCTTCTTGAGCTTGCTTGAGGCAGAGGCACAAATAGCGACTTGGTTGTCCAAACCTGAGCTGGAATCTCTGTTTGACTATTATTACTACCTGAAGTACATAGATAGTGTCTTTCAACGTTTGGGGCTCACTGAGTTGAAGGAAACCGAACAACCCAAAGCAGAAGAGTTAGCCCCGCGTGCCCTATAGGATGCGGTAAACAGATATGACTGTTTTGCTGGAGAGTAAGTTGTCTTTACCCCTGTGGCGAAGGGGCAAGGTGCGAGATGTTTATGACTTAGGGGATGAGCTTCTCATTGTAGCCACGGACCGCATCTCTGCCCTTGATGTTGTTCTGCCCTGTGGCATACCTGACAAAGGAAAGGTTCTTAATCAACTCTCGGCGTTCTGGTTTGAGAAAACAGCCCATATCGCGCCCAATCATTTTGTTAAGGCAGTAGATGATTTGGCGACTCTTCGGGATTACCATATTGGAGAGTACCCTGATTACCTTATTGGCCGTTCTATGATTGTGAGGAAAACCAAGCCCATTCCCATTGAATGTGTTGTTCGCGGCTACCTGTTTGGCTCAGCTTGGGCGGAATATAAGGCAACCGCAGCTACAGGCGATATCCGCTTGCCACCAGAGATGAAAGAAGGGCAAGAATTGCGTCAACCTTTGTTTACTCCTACCACCAAAAGCGAGACGGAACATGATCGCCCTTTAGATGATAAAGATGTGAAACAGCTTGGGATAGAAGACTTGATGAGAGAGCTGGAAGGGAGAAGCTTAGTTATTTACCACTACGCTCAGGACTATGCCAAGAGCAAGGGCATCATAATTGCCGATACCAAACTCGAATTTGGCCTTGCTAATGGCGAATTGATGATCATTGATGAGCTATTGACACCAGACTCAAGTCGCTTTTGGGATGCTGGTCAATATGAAGTTGGACGTTCGCAGCCCAGTCTGGATAAGCAACCGGTTCGTGATTGGCTTTTGGCTTCGGAATGGGATAGAGAATCGCGGCCACCTATGTTGCCACAAGAAGTAATTGAGGGAACATCGAAAAGATATCGTGAGGCGTACAGTAAGCTAACCGGGGAGGCTCTCTAGGGAAACAGGATGGAGATTATCAACAGGAATAAGGTTAAGGCTTTCATTACCAGAGATGGCTCTGAGATTAGAGAAATCCTTTCTCCAAGTAACTCTTCGTTGAGAAATCAAAGCCTGGCTGAAGCGAGGGTATCACCGGGCAAAGCCACAATACAACACTACCACGTCAAGTCAGAGGAGATTTACTATATTTTGCAGGGGAAAGGCAGAATAGGAGTGGAGGGCGAGCTAAGAGAGGTAGCTGAGGGAGACGGCATTGCTATAATGCCTGGGCAAAGCCATAGAATCTGGAATACTGGAGCTGAGGACTTGATTTTTCTCTGTTGTTGCTCACCATCTTATGCCGATGAAGATACAGTGCTTGCTAAATAAGAAGGACTTAGGATGTACCTAGCCAAGATTTATGTCACACTAAAGCCCACAGTTAATGACCCCCAAGGCTTGACCATAAAAGGGGCATTACATAGCTTGGGCTTCACTGGGGTGGCGAGCGTTCGTGCTGGCAAATATATGGAAGTTAAACTGGAGGGGAATGACCAAGGTATTGCTTACCAACAAGTTGACGAGATGTGCAAGAAATTGCTGGCTAACCCTGTTATTGAGGACTACACCTTTGAATTGCAGAGACTTCAGCTAAGTTCACCCTGAGGGGCAATGGAGTGGAGCAGTATTCTTGGCATTCTGTTTGCTGTTGTGGCGGCAATCGGATTGCCTTTGGCTCTCAGCAAGAGAAAGAAAGTTGGTTCCCAAAGGAGAGAGGAACTTTATCAACATCTTCGGAAAATGGGGGTAGAGGCTGTTTTCCTAGAGAGAGGTGCTGACGAGGAGAAAGTAGGAATAAGTGGTGCCTTAGGGCAAAGGTCAGAGGGAATCATCCAACTCCGACGGCAAAATATTGATTCTGTAAAGGTTATTAGCGTGGCCAGCCAGTATGCGGTGAACCACTTCATTGATTACCTTGTGAAGAGCCCAAACATAACAGAGAAGCGCCTTATGAAGAAGACTAGGTCAGTTATGGGAAAAAGCTCAGCCTTATGGGGCAAAGCAGTAGCGATCGAATGGAAGGGAGATGAATCCCTGGCGCGGAGCCTCAATTTCGATTATAGGCTCAGAGACAAA
>CAYVSN010000008.1:0-13121 GCA_964453875.1 uncultured Dehalococcoidales bacterium | reverse complement strand
CTCCCTAAGATAATCCTCATATTCCACCCCATACGTTTGAAGATCCCTATAAAGTATCAAAACTCTGGCGGCTGGGTTTATGTCCTTAATCAGCGAAGCGTTTTTGATTGCCGTCATACAGCAAGTCCTGGAGCAGTATGGCCTTTCCTCTATTCTGGAGCCTACGCACTGAACCATTACTACGTTATCTGCCCTAAATTTATTCTCTTTAAGCATCCCTTCTAGTTGTAATTGGGTTATTACTTTGTTCCCGTCGTAGTTGTACATGCCTTTTGGCTCGAGCAAGGCTGCCCCAGAGGCCAGAATCATTGCCCCCACTTGGAAGGGTTCCTCCTTTTCCCCGGCCACGGTTACCTCATAATTTCCTATGAATCCTTTGATATCTTTAACTTCCGATGAAAGATACAACTTTATGTTAGGGTGATCCTTTACTGCTCTTATTTTCAGCTCCAAAAAGCTCGACGCCTCCTGGTTCGTGGGATAAAGTTTGTAAATGTTGCGAAGCATTCCTCCAAGCTTCTCTTCCTTCTCCACAAGCTTCACCTCAAAACCCGAATTTGCCAGGGATAAAGCTGCACTTATGCCGGCAATCCCCCCTCCAATAACCAAAGCCTTCGGTTCTACTCTTATCGGCACTCTTTCCAGCGGCTCCAGAAGTGCTGCCTTAGCCACCCCCATTTCTATTAGTTCCTTCGCTTTCTGGCTTGCCGCATCCTTTTCCTGCATGTGAACCCAGGAGCACTGCTCCCTTATATTGACGAACTCAAAAAGATAAGGATTGAGTCCTGACTCCTCGCATGTTCTTCTGAACAGAGGCTGATGTGTTCGAGGAGTACATGATGCAACGACTACCCGGTTCAAGTTTTCCTCCTTTATAGCCGTCCTTATCTGTGCTAACCCCGCTTCGGAACAGGTATATAGATTGTCCTGGGCGAAGACAACGTTAGGCAAGATCCTGGCATATTCCGTAACTTCAGGTACATTCACCACGCCACCTATGTTCGTGCCACAATGGCAGACAAATACACCTATCCTTATCTCTTCGCTCATTGGGACTGCCCCTGTTTAGAGAATTCCGCCACTTTCATGGTTGCAGCACTCGCTTGGGTAACGGATTCGGGTATATCCTTGGGTCCCTCGCAATAACCGCAGAGAAAAATCCCGGGCACTTCAGCCTTGGTTGAAGAAAAGGGATCGGATCGAAAGAATTCATTTTCGTCGACTTGAATACCAATAACACGTGCAAGCTCAGACGCTTCTTTTCTCGGGACAAGACAAGTTGCCAATACAACCAAATCCACTTGCATTGTTTCCACTTCCCCTGCCAAGGTGTCCAAATAATGGATCGCAAGATTATAATTGGAATCTTCGTCTATCTTACCTACCCTTCCTCTAATGTAAGTCACTCCGTATTCTCGCTCAGCCCTGGCAACATAATCCTGAAAGCCCTTCCCTGAGGCTCTGATATCGGTATAGAAGATAAAAGACTGTACCTCCGGGTCATGTTCCCGGGATAGTATCGCTTCTTTCGTAGCATGCATGCAGCATACAGAAGCACAGTATTTATTGCGGTTCATGTCCCTGGATCCCACACATTGTATGAAGGCAATCCTTTTCGGCTCCCCGCCGTCTTTCGAAAGCCTTTTGAGATGCCCCCCGGTTGGCCCAGAGGCACATATCACTCTCTCAAACTCTAGCGCAGTTATGACGTTCTTGAATCTTCCATATCCGTACTCAGTTAGAGGTGAAGGGTCGTAAGGATCAAGTCCTGTAGCCACAACTATAGCTGCCACGTTTAATTCCAGTTCCTCATCTTTCTGCTGAAAGTCTATTGCACCTGCCTGACAAACATCCATGCAAATTCCACATCTCGGTTTTCCGTCTTTAGTTGGGCCTTTGGTTATCCTTACACAATGGTCTCGATCGATAAGCGCCACTCTAGGAACGGCTTGCAGGAAATACAAGTATGCTGCTTTTCTTGTTCCGAGGCCCATATTGAACTCGTCAGGCACTTTGATAGGACATTTTTCCGTGCATTGGACACACCCGGTGCACTTCTTCTCGTCAACAAGCCTGGCTTTCTTTAGGACTTTGACCTTGAAAGCGCCTGCCTTTCCCTTTACCTCCCGTACCTCTGCGCAAGTGATGACATTGACATTGGGATGATCATTGCAATCGGCCATCTTTGGAGCTAAGATACAAATTGAGCAATCATTTGTGGGGAAAGTCTTATCAAGTTGGGCCATCCTCCCCCCGATGGATGGCGATTTCTCCACCAAATAGACCTTGAAGCCCATCTCGGCCAGGTCAATAGAGGCTTGTATGCCGGCTATGCCACCGCCAATAACTAAAACTGATTGCTTCGCTTTCCCTCCCCTTTGCCCATCGCTCTAGCTTGCCGCGATGCTATTTCTTATAGAGTGCTTACAGTTTCTCCACTCTAACTGCCGAGACTTTGAGCTCAGGAATTTTGGATACCGGGTCTAGCTTGGGATTGGTAAGAATATTGGCAGGACTTTCAGCGAAATGGAAGGTCATGAACACTACTCCGGGTGGTGATGCCTTAGTTACTCTGGCTTTGGCGATGACTTCACCGCGCCGGGAGCTGACTTTGACCTTATCACCTTGCGCGATGCCGAGTTGCGAAGCATCCTTAGGGCTGATTTCCACTACCCCTTCAGGCTCCATAATGTTAAGCCCGGCTACCTTACGGGTCATCGTCCCAGTGTGGAAATGATACAAGCTGCGCCCTGTCGTGAGAATCAAAGGATATTCTTCGTCTGGCAACTCCCCCGGGGGGACATACTTTAGAGGGATAAATCTGCCTTTGCCCCTGACAAAAATATTCGTGTGTAATATCGGTGTACCTGGATGGTCATCAATAGGGCAAGGCCACTGGAGGCCACCATTCTCTAACCTCTGGTAACCTATGCCACCATAGCTAGGAGTAAGATCGCGAATTTCTTCCATTATGTCGAATGGATGGCCATAGTCAAAGCCCTTCGCTCCTAATGTTTGGGCTACCTGGCAAACAATCCACCAATCAGGCTTGCAGTCGCCGGTTGGTTCAACAGCTTTCCTTACTCGTTGCACCCGGCGCTCGGTGTTAGTGAAGGTGCCATCCTTTTCAGCAAAGCTTGCCGCTGGCAAGACAACGTGGGCAAACTCTGCTGTCTCAGAGAGGAATATGTCCTGAACCACAAGAAACTCAAGTCGAGCCAGCGCCTCCCGGACATGCTGAACATCGGGATCGCTTAATGCCGGGTTCTCACCAACCAGATATAGTGCCTTTATATCTTTGCGGTAGGCGGCTTCAAGCATCTCAACCAAGGTCAGTCCTGGAGACGGGGGCAAGGAGCACCGCCAGGCAGTTTCGAACTTCTCTCTAATAGCTGGATCGGCTACTGCTTGATAGCCGGGATAGACGTTAGGCAGGGCCCCCATATCGCAGGCACCCTGCACGTTGTTCTGACCTCTGAGTGGATTGACCCCGGTTGAGGGCTTGCCTACGTTCCCGGTGAGCATTGCCAGGTTGGCGGTAGCCATCACATTGTCGGTGCCGTGGGAATGCTGGGTAATGCCCATGGAATAGAGGATGGTGGCAGGACTATTGGTAGCAAATATACGAGCAGCTTCCGCTATTTTGTCCTGCGGCACTTTAGTGACCCGCTCAACAAAATCAAGATCAAAGTCCTTTAACGACTCTTTGAAAACATCAAAATTCTCACATCTATCCTTGATAAAGGCTGAGTCAAATAGTCCCTCATCAACTATAACCCGCATCATACCCATGAGCAAGGCGACGTCTGTGCCAGGTTGATGTTGTAGCCAGAGGCTAGCAAAGCGGCAGAGGTCGATCTCGCGGGGATTAGCTACAATGAGCTTTCCTCCTTTATTTACTGCCCTTTTTATTTCAAGCCCGATAATAGGGTGATCTTCCGTAGTGTTAGTGCCGATAGCTAAGATACAAGCAGCATCGCCGATTTCGCTGATGGAGTTAGTCATTGCTCCGCTGCCAAAGCTTTGCACCAGGCCAGCCACCGTAGGGGCATGACAAAGACGGGCGCAATGATCAACGTTATTAGTACCCAGCACTGCTCGGGCAAATTTCTGCATGACATAGTTTTCCTCGTTGGTACACTTTGCTGATGCAATTACCCCAACCTCGTCCGCTGTATAACGCCTCAATTTTCTAGCCACCAGTTCTAGTGCCTCGTCCCACGACGCCTCCTTTAACTCCCCATTCTTTCTTATCAGGGGAGATGTCAACCGCTTGGGATGATGGACAAATTCTGCGATACCGAAACGACCTTTGACGCAGAGCCTCCCCTTACTAGCCGGGCTATCCACATCGCCTTGTACTCCGACGATAACATCTCCTCGAACACCCAACTTAATACCACAACCGCACCCACAGTAACTGCAGATACTTCTCACTTCACGTGCTGGCGTCTGGGTAGTTTTGGGAATTAGTGCGCCTACGGGACACCTCACAACACATTCTCCACAAGACACACATTCAGATCCTACGATGGGTTTGTCCTTCATAGCACTAACCTTGGTATCATATCCACGAAAAGCGAAGTCAATGGCACCTACCCCTTGAATTTCATTACAAGTCCGGATGCAGATACCACAAAGGATACATTTATTGAGATCACGGCTGAAGAAGGGGTTTGAGTCATCAATCGGGAATTTTCTATTTGTCCGTTTCAAGCGGCTCAGGCGTTCTTCTTTGATACCTAGGTAACCAGCAATGTTCTGTAACTTACACTCGGGGTTCTTGGCACATTCGAGGCAATCACCTTCGTGATTTACGATCAGCAGTTCGGCAGCTATACGACGCACTTTGTTGATTTGAGGGCTTTCCGTCCTTACCACAATTCCTTCCTCCACCAGCGCTTTGCAGGATATGGTGAGATCCCTCCCCTCGATCTCGACCATACATAGTCGGCATCCTCCAAATGGCTTCAGGTCAGGGTGATAGCAGAGATGCGGAATGTAAATGTCGTGCTCAAGTGCAGCCTTGAGTATGGTATCTCCTTTATTTGCTGTAACCTCTACGCCATCGATGGTAAAGATAACCTTGTCCATCATTTCAAATCTCCTTCACTTAGCTGCCCTGTAATACATTCTAGAGTACTAAAATGCTCTGAACGGAAAATTCAACCCTCTTCATACGAAATATCGTTGTCAATAACCCTGCAATTCGGGCAAACTTCGAATTCTTCTTCTGGTAGCTCTAATTCTCTTCTCAAATAGTCCAGTTGAGCTTCGGGCGCAAAATAGTTGCCACAAACTCTACATTTCTTTAGCTTAAACTCTGCCTTCCACCTGAGTATTATTCTCTTATCCCCCACATCCTCTACTTTTATGCATCCAGTGGGGCAAACATAGGCACAGGACCCACAGCCAATGCAACTACTCGAAGCTTCATAAAAAGGGGTAGCTGCCTCTCTCTTGTTTCCTCGATTGACCAAGCTAATGGCATTCACTCCCACAATCTCCCCACATACTCGCACACAAAGACCACAAAGAATGCAATCTTTGTCCTCAAGCTCAAACTCTGTCTTTTCTACACCAAGTTCACGAGCCAGATCTTGAATTACCTTCACATTAGGGCAGCGAGCGAGAAGTAATTCGATTATCACCCTCCGGAGATTTATTACTCTTTCCGTATTAGTCTTCACCACCAGACCTTCCTCTACTGGATAAAGGCAAGAGGTTACTAGCTGAGAGCGGGCATTTTTGAATATTTCCACCATACAAAGCCGACATGCCCCGGCTGAGCTAACCGCATCATGATGACAGAGGGTTGGGATATGAATGCCTTGCTCTCGGGTAACTTCCAAGATGGTGGATCCTTCCCTTGCCTTTACCTCATGGCCATCGATCAATAAATTCACCATTATGTTTACCTCACTTCTATAGCTCCAAGTTTGCAAACATCAAAGCAGGCGCCACATTTAATGCATTTACTTTGATCAAGAGCGACGGGATTCTTTTTGCCCATAAAGGTAATACCACCTTGGGGACAATTCTTCACACATATACCACACCCAGGGCACTTCTCATCAATGACGAAATAATTAATCAACTCTTTACACACTCCAGCAGGGCATCTCTTCTCCTTAATATGTGCTTCGTATTCCTCTCGGAAGTACTTGACAGTGGTAAGTACTGGGTTTGGAGCAGTCTTTCCCAAAGCACATAAGGCTCCCTCTGCAATAGCAGTAGCCAATCTCTCCAGTTGTTGTATATCCCCCTCTTTCCCCCTCCCTTCACTGATACGACTGAGGATTTCTTCCATCCTTTTTACCCCTTCACGGCAGGGTACACATTTGCCACAGGATTCCTCTTCAAGGAAAGAGAGAAAATATTTGGCTATGTCTACCATACAATTATCTTCATCCATGACAATCATGCCGCCAGAGCCCATCATTGAACCTAGCTTGGTGAGTTCATCGAAATCTATCGGGGCATCGAGTAATTGCTCCGGAATTACTCCGCCGGAGGGACCGCCTGTCTGAACAGCCTTGAATTTTTTATCCCCTCGAATCCCCCCACCGATCTTATAAATGATATCCCGTAGGGTAATTCCCATGGGCACTTCCACCAAACCTGTATTGTTCACCTTGCCCACCAAGGAAAATATCTTCGTTCCCTTGCTTCCCTCGGTGCCGATAGACCCGAACCAGTCAGCACCTTTGTTGATAATGAGCGGCACATTGGCCCACGTCTCTACATTGTTCAAGTTAGTAGGTTTGTCCCACAGACCCTTTTCCGCTGTATGGATATATTTTGCTCTTGGTTCCCCTACCATTCCTTCAAGGGATGCCATGAGTGCAGTAGACTCACCGCAAACAAAGGCTCCCCCACCCCTATTTATCCTTATAGTGAAATCGAAACCAGAGCCAAGTATATTCTTCCCCAAGAAGCCACATTCTTGCGCTTGCTCGATAGCTATCCCTAAATTCTCCACCGCCAAAGGATATTCATTACGGATATAGACATAGCCTTCATGTGAGCCAATAGCATAAGCTCCAATGATGAACCCTTCAAGGATACTGTGAGGATTTCCTTCCATGAGAGACCTATCCATGTAGGCCCCAGGGTCTCCTTCATCACAATTGACGATCACATATTTTGGCTTTTCCAGGGCGTTGCGGCAAGTCTCCCATTTCTTTCCTGTAGGGAATCCTCCTCCTCCCCTCCCCCTCAAATTTGCCTTTCTCACTTCTTCTAAAACCTCATCCGCAGTCATTTGGAAAAGGGCTTTGGCAAGAGCACTGTAACCACCTATAGATAAATAATCTTCGATACTCCTCGGGTTAATCCATCTATTCGGACCAAAGACAGTCCTCTGTTGGTGCTCATAAAATGGTATGTCCGGTTCGCGTGTTATTTTCTCCCCGGTAACAGGATCTGTATAGAGCAACCTGCTAACAATCTTGCCTTCTTTTACGCTTAGGACAATCTCATTAGCATCTTCAGGCTGCACCTGAGTGTAACAGACCTCCTCAGGATAAATCACAACTAGCGTCCCTCTCTCACAAAACCCATGGCAACCTGTCCTCTTAATTTCTATCTCGCTTTCGCATCCTAGTTTCTTAATTGCCTCTTCAAAAGCTGAATTAACCCTTTCACTGCCATATGCGTGACAGCCAGTTCCAGAGCATATAGTAATACAAAGTTTATCAGGATCTCTTTTTGCTTGTATCTCCTTCCTTATCTCTTCTAACTCAGAAGGCGAATTTACTAGTGGCATGATCCTCCTTTAGTCACAGCTCTCAAGTATTTTAGGTACAGCGCCAACGCCCACACAGCCGTTATATTCGCCATCAACCACCATTATCGGCCCCAAGGCGCAGCAGCCAAGGCAGTTAACCCTATCTAAACTGAACTTTAAATCTGAAGTGGTTTCGCCTGGCTCAATATCGAGAAGCTGCCTTACCCTATTAAGGATGCGTGGTGAGCCTCGAACATGACAAGCAGTGCCCATACATATAGTGACTTGATGTCGACCTTTGGGGATAAGGCTAAAAGCTTTAAAGAAAGTAGCCACGCTATAAACCCGACTCAGTGGTATATCTAAACCTTCACTTACTTCTATCAGAGCTTCTTTAGGGAGCCAATAATGTACCGCGTGGATATCCTGCAACATAGAGACCAACTGACTTGAATCCCTTCGATATTTATCCAAAATGCTCTCTATTGCTTCACTCATTTGCTTTCCTCCAATTTAGCATGTTTGACTTGGCACTCCTACCTTTGCACCAGAAGTCTTTGTTACCGCACTAAGGCGCGTGGGACATACCTCTAAGCATGTGTTACACCTAACGCACTTAGCTTCATTAATTACGGGTGCCTGTAAGGTATAGCCAGTAATTGCCTTGTTGGGGCAAGCCCAGAAGCATCGCTGGCAAGCAACACATCTAGTTGGCAGAATGTGATAAGAAGTGAGCTCTTTACATGCCAACGCTGGGCACTTCTTATCTATGATATGTGCTTCATATTCCTCACGGAAGTAGCGGAGGGTAGTGAGCACGGGGTTTGGAACGGTCTGTCCCAGACCACAAATAGAGCCTATCTTAATCGCTTCGCCTAATTCAATAAGCAGGTCAATGTCTTCCATCTTGCCTTTTCCTTCCGTTATGGCTTTGAGGATTTCCAACATCTGCGAGCTTCCCAATCGGCATAAAGAACACTGCCCGCAGGATTCCTTTTCAGTGAAGTCCAAAAAATACCGTGCCAAGTCAACCATACAGGTATCTTCGTCCATCACTACCATCCCCCCAGAGCCCATTATGGAGCCGGCGCTAGCGAGCGAGTCAAAATCAACGGGAACATCCAGCAGGCTTGCTGCAAGACATCCCCCTGAAGGACCGCCGGTCTGCACCGCTTTAAAAGCTTTGCCGCCGGGAATCCCTCCGCCAATATCAAAGATGATTTCACGAAGGGTGATCCCCATGGGCACTTCGATAAGTCCACAATTTGCTATCTTGCCGGTAAGGGAAAAGATAGCGGTGCCTTTGCTTCTCTCGGTTCCTACGCCGGCAAACCAATCCGCTCCTTTGTTGATGATCCAGCGGATGTTGGCAAAGGTCTTTACATTGTTGAGCAGGGTAGGCTTATCCCAGAGCCCTTCTTCGGTGGTGCGGGGGCGGGGAAGAGGCTTAGGCATTCCCCTATTGCCTTCGATAGAAAGGGTTAAGGCGGTAGACTCCCCGCAGACAAAAGCGCCTGCCCCCTGGAAAATATCCAAATCAAAACTGAAGTTGCTGCCGAGAATATTTTCGCCGAGTAATCCCTTTTCCCTTGCCTGAGCGATAGCAATCTCCAGATACTTCACCGCCAAGGGGTACTCGGCGCGCACATAGATATACCCTTTCCTTGCGCCAACGGCATAGCCAGCAATTATCATTCCCTCCAGGACTGAGTGGGGATCGCCCTCCAAGACCGAGCGGTCCTGAAATGCCCCGGGGTCGCCTTCATCGGCATTGCAGATAACATACTTTTCGTCACCGGGGGCACGGCGACAACCTTCCCACTTTCGCCCGGCGGGAAAACCGGCACCGCCAAGCCCCCGCAGCCCAGAACGTTTTACTTCGTTAATAACCTCTTCTGGCTCCATTTCAAAAACTGCCTTTTGCAAAGCTTCATACCCACCACTGGCAATATAATGGTCAATGTTTGTAGGATTAATAAAACCGCAGTTCCAAAGAACCCTTCTTACCTGTGGCTTAAGCGTCGGCAAGTCAAAAAGATAAGGAATTCCTTCAACGCTACCTTCTGTACTCCCCAAGGCATAATCTGCCAAAGGATCGCCCTTCACGAGATAACCCTCGATAAGCTCCTTGGCTCTTTCTGGAGAAACATTGCGATACCAGATATTCGGTCGTCCCGGTTTAACGATGCCGACTACCGGTTCAGCATAGCAGAGTCCGAGGCACCCAGTCTCTATAATTTCTGCATCAATATTGCGACTTTTGAGTTCTCGATGGAATACCTCCAGTGTGTCCAGTGCTCCGGCAGAGCGACCGCAAGTTGCCGTCCCTACAAAAATCAAAGGATTTTTGCTTTGCCGTAGTGCTTCCCTTTTTTCCTTTACTTCTTGTTTTATCTCCTCAAAGCTCATCTTATTCCTCTTTTGTAAAAAGTTCTTTTACCTTTTTGGGGGTCATTTTGGATTCAACTTTCCCGTTGATTACCAGGCAAGGTGCCAGGGCGCAACAACCAATACAGGCTACCGTTTCCAGGGAATATTCCAGGTCTGGTGTAGTCTCCCCTTCTTCAATCCCCAGTTGTCTTTTCACCTTGGCAAGAATCTGCGGGGCGCCACGCACATGGCAAGCCGTACCCCTACACGCCGTTACCTGCGTCCTTCCCAGAGGAACAAAACGGAACTGGGCATAAAATGATGCGATGCCGAAAACCTTGCTTTCTGCCACCCTGCAAAATTCGGCAACCTTATTCATAGCTTCCTCGGGGAGATAGCCAAATTCCGCCTGGACTTTCTGTAAAATGGGAATCAGCTCACCCTGGGCTCCTTTATAAGAGGACAAGATTTCCGATAACGAATATTCCATACTGTTTTCCCCTTGCTTTTTATGATTTTCTGCCACGCCCCTCTAAGCTGGGACATTGAAATGGTTACCACTCTCCCCGTAAGAGCAAAGAAAGCAAAACTCGCTCCACTATTCTCTAAATTGAGTTTCTTGATGATATGGGATACTATCCAGGGTACATTCCCGCTGGCGAGGCATGCTCGCTCTTCCCAAGTTAAGTCATAATGTACCTTTCCCCAGCACCGCCAGCACTGCAATATCGCACTCCTTTTTCTCAAGGCAGATATCGATAGGTTGTCTAGCTAAGATAGTGAGTAGATTCTTGCGCTGTATCTCCCGTATCCTCGGTGTGCCTGTCTTGACTACCATTCGCTCGGAGACGGGAGTGACACAGGAAAGGACGACGTTGCCATTTGCTATGGTATTATCCTTTGCTTCTACTACACAAAGCTGGCAAGCCTCGTCAGGGATTACCTGGGGTAGCGGTTTTAGACCGGGATAGTAGCAAAGACTGGGAATGTAAATCCCTGCGCTTCTAGCAGCTTCCAAAATCGTCTGCCCCTGCCTGGCTGTTATATTCTCGCCATCAACATTTAATGTAATCATGCCTTCTTCAGCCACTGCTTATTCCTTCCTTGGTGAACATTCACCCACATTTCTTGGCTGATAGCCTTGAAGTTGTTTCGGAATAGCGGCTACTTTGCCGCTAACGTTTCCCAAGGCTAACCAATCTCCGAGCAATGGTTGCACAGATGTCTCGTATATCCTCGATGGGGAGGTAATCACAGATGTTGCTATCGAACATTATGCTCCCCCTGGGAGCAAACTCTCCATCACCTCGCCATAGGGCCATAGTCATAGGAACCTTACTAAAAGCATTGATCGTTACCCCTGTGTCACCATAATTTGCCTTATGGCCTCCCAGTTTTGCTGCGGCGTCTACTAGCAGCCGCGGCTCCTTACCGAAATGGTCCAAAAGAGGTTTTATAGCCAGTTGCTCAAACACCGGAAAGTAACTAGCGCACCCCGGCAATTGCTTGAACGCAATCAACTTGCCACTCCTAGGAGTGCCTTTTGCTAAAGTCAAATAGTGAAGTATGATTATCTTGTCCTTGAGCGCAACCTCCACCCCACTATCCTGTAGTGAGACTTCAAAATCGGGGAGAGAAATCACATATGACTGGTTCAAATATTCAGTGATTACCTTACTGGAATCTATGTACAGTGAACCACTTCTGAGGCATTGCTGTTCTATATCCATGGTTGCTAGGTGCTCACAGGCGAGCCTGTAGGCGAGTTCATGAGCTTGGTCTCGGATATTGGGCAATGATCGATGGTGGTTTTTCATCTATGTGAACTTAGGCCGTGGAAGAAGGCCTGCTCCCTCTAGTATCTCGGGTACCACCTCCTCCCACTCAATAGCCATGAGATGAATCCCTGCCACCCCTTCAATCTGGCTCACTTGATTGATAATATCCACACAAAGCTTGACCCCCTCCTTGGGCACTTGCTCCTTGGGCACACCGCGAAGACGTTCAATTACCTCATCGGGGACGTCCATCCCGGGAACCCTGGTTTTCATATACCTCGCCGCACCTACCGACTTTACGGGAGCAACCCCAGCAAGGATTTTTACCTTTTCGTGTAGCCCCCTCTCGCGGGCGCGCTTCATCCACTCAGCAAACTTATCCACATTGTAGATAATCTGGGTTTGAATGAAATCCGCCCCTGCTGCCACCTTCTTGGCAAGGCGAGTCACCCTGAACTCGAAGGGGTCAGCAAACGGATTAGCGGCTGCTCCTATGAAAAGGTGAGGTTCAAGCGCCATCTCCTCGCCGCACTGAAATTTCTTTTCGTCTCGCATGTTCTTAATCACCTGAATCAGTTGAATTGAGTCCAGATCGAAAACGCTCTTGGCCTCAGGATGATTGCCGAATTTCTGGTGGTCGCCTGTCAAGCACAAGATGTTATTAATCCCTAATGCTGCTGCACCCAATACATCCATTTGAAGGGCGATGCGATTCCGATCCCGACAAGTCATCTGAATGATGGGGTCTAAACCCTCTTCTTTCCCTATCAGGCAAGCGGCCCAGCTCGCCATACGCACCACAGCCGTTTGTCCATCGGTGACATTGAAGGCATCAACATGGCCTCTGAGAAACCTCGCCTTTCTCCTTATCACCTCGGGGTCGGCACTTTGTGGGGGGCCTATTTCACTGGTGACGGCGAATTGTCCCAGTTCAAGTACTCTTTCCAAATTGCTCTTTGTCTTCACACTCCCCTACCTGCAGACACTTTCTGGATCTGGTGTCTTAGCGCTATCATGGTAGCAGCGAGTCTTGAGCTTATTACTTTGCTCAGGTTTTGCATGACCACATAGCCGATGTGGTTACTCTTTTCCAGGATTTGTATCAATTCTTTGCCGTTAATAGTGATGACATCGCTCTTTCGCCGACATCTCGCTGATGCGGTCAACATGTGTGGTGGTACCAGAGCTGACCAGGCGAATGTTTCACCCTCCCTTACTGTGTAGACGCTTGTTCTCGCTTCCAA
>CAYVSN010000007.1:0-13528 GCA_964453875.1 uncultured Dehalococcoidales bacterium | reverse complement strand
GCGAATTCGAACGAGGCGTTCCGGTAAAACGCCTCGGAGCCAACAAGCTACTAAAAGGTGACAGTTTCGTACTGGCAGGTGCAGGTCTGATAGCTCATATCAAGACCACCTTCGACACTATATCGGCAGAGATTGAGAAGGAGGTTCGGCAGCGGCAAGGACAACCTTTAAGCAAGGACGAGTGCGTAACTCTGGTCGAGAAAACCGTCACTGCGCTACACAAGTACTACAATATCGACCGAGCGCGATTCCTCGGTGTTGAAGAAAAGGACTGGTTCGCGCTACTGCTGTTATTTGCATATCAGGCTCCGGGGGGCGTGATACTACTCACAGTGCATTCTGAAGGTCTCGTCGAGGAGGTTGATGATTATGCGACGATAGGGTCCGGCGCTGCCTATGCAGAGCTACTTCTCAAGGCATTATACTCAAACGACCTCGACACCAATGCAGCGGTAAACATTGCAATTTACGTCATAAACGAGGTTAAGGATATAGACCCGAACTGCGGTGGCCCTGTTCAAATAGCGCTGGTTTCGGACGAGAACCTCCACTTGCTCTCACGGGACGAAATTGAGGGCCACTTGGACTCCTCTAGGAAACCGCTTGATGCGGTCAGGAACACCCTGATACCCAAGATATTAGAGGGGAAGGTAAATGCCGAGGATATTACAAGGCTGGGAACAGGCTAAGCTAGTAGAAAACGACCTCATAGCCCGCTCCGGGGCAGCCTTCTCACGAAAGCTATCACTAGGCGAAGAGATCAGGCAGGCTTTTACGGACTGGCCAAATCTTCAGGATGTCCTTGCTAAAGTAAGGGCGCAAACTTTCCGTCCCTCGGTCACACCTGGAACTGAGCTTCGACGCAGTGAAATTGAATGGCTCATCAGCCACTCAGGAGAACTCAGACAATTCCAGAATCAATGGGTTGCTATCGAAGGAAACAGAGTCGTTGCCCACGGGACAAGTGAATTGGAGGTGGACAGTCAAGCTAGATCTCAGGGCATTGCTACCCCTTTCATCGTTTACGTGCCGGGTGAGAATGAGGCACCTTTCATCGGAGGAACCTTTGCATGACCGTGACAGTTTCATATGACATTGTTCGTCCATACCAGCAATTCAGCTTCGCGACTCCACCACGGCCAGTTATTCCTGTTAGAGTTTCATATGCTGGGCGAAGCGCGGACAGATTGGCAATCGTTGATAGCGGTGCGGACAACTTTGCCGCACCACGCAGTCTAGCTGATATTTTGGATATAGACCTCAGTTTATTACAACCGAATGTAACTCAGGGCACAGCAGGAGTCGTTAGAACCTGGTATGTTGATTGTCAAGTGCAAGTGTTGGGTATTCAATTTGTGTGCCCTGTAGCGATACTCGACAACATGGCTGCGCCCTATCTGCTTGGCCGTCATCCTTTCTTTCGGATGATGCAGCTAGGTTTTCGAGAGTCACAGCTGGAAATGTATATAAGGTTGCAGCCCTAGAGGCGATATCAAGCTGCCAACCGAGTCCTCCTCATCGTCATCATCATCATCCAGATCGGGCGGACAAAACGAATCAAGTGGAAATAGCCACATTCTCACCTCACCCTTCTCTTAGTGGTGCGGAACAACTCTTGCCACTTCATTTAGGCGTGGATATACCTGTTCGCTGAGTTGGGACGCACACAATACACCGCATTCAATCCCCTTTGAAATCACTGTCTAGCGGCTTGGTGTTTTTGGCGGCTTCAAGCGCACTGAGGCTGATATAGCAGCCTGACCAAGCGGTCTTACATGGGTGAAGGTATCTGCTTATGGAGCTTTTTTGGCTCCCAATTCGTTCACACTATTGACAGGGCGAATATGTCTGCTGGCGACTTGTGAACAGGAGGCGACTGTCATGAAACGAATCGTATTGGGTGCATTGGCGCTGATAATGGTGCTAGGTGCATTCGGCTGCGTCGAAACCGCAAAGGGGGCAGAATTTGCGCTATCGGACAAGCCCCGAGTGACATCACCTGATGTCGTACAACTCCCTCGTCTCACGCGATGTCCCACCTGCGCCGACTCATCTTCCACATTGTCCCACCAATGCGTCTCAGTGAGCAAGCAGCGCAAGATGATTTCCGGAGCATCAGGGCTGTGTCCCAGGGCCTAGGGCCAAGCCGACCCATGGCATAGGAGTTTGTTCCTGAACCGCCAGAGAATCAAGAGAATCTGACCAGGCTTTCAAGAGAAGACAAGCGGCAACATCTTCCTAAGAACGAAGTCAGAAGGCCCGACGATGTAGTGTTCCTCTCTCAATCTAGCCAGATCAAGGCCGATTCGAAAAGTTGGCCGCGGAGGCTCAGCTTCGAAAACGCTTATGACCTTGTCGTAAATATTGCCCTCTTTTTCGCTGTAACCAGCTATGACAAAGACAAAAAGCTGCCCTCTTAAACCGGTCTCTTCAACGTATCTTATGAAACTGTTGAATACATGCCCGTCTTCATCGGGAAACACCCACCCCCCTTTACCTCTTACATTGTCCCGCTCTAGGTTCTCCACATCACCGTGGAATTTCCACAAGTGCCTTTCGCCACTAGTGTGTCTGTCTTCGTTTTCTTTGGGAATCGCTTTGCCTAATTCCTGAGCCGCCCTCTCTATCAAGCTATCCCAATTCAGACAGATGATTTCCAAAATATGCTCGGGGAAGTTCTCGGCTATCAACTTATGTGAAACTCCTGGATTTTTTCGGTCGCATATGCTTTTGAATTCCGACTTGAACTTTAGGCATTTCTGGTTGTTTCTTCTTAGCTCACTCCAATCATCCGCCTTGCAAAACATCATTAAATCGGCCAAAACCTTGCTTAACGGCACACCGCTTTCAAAAGAAATCCCGGCGCCCGTTAGGAAAACCGAGGAATAGGACCTGATACGCTCATAGGCTGATTCCCATTTTCTGGTCTGGCTTAGAATCGCCTGGATACTGAGATATGCACCCTCTTCTATTCTTGACCTTATGATGGAAGGCGGCAAAAGGGGGGAAATCTCCTTCCCGACCAAGCTCTTTCCCTCCTCCAAGGCTACATCGATCACGGGACGAAGCTCATCGGGATTGTGTCCCAGGTCTCTGATTTGTGATTCTAGGAATCTCCTTACTGGTTCGTCAAACAGGTTGAGCGACAAATCAAAGTCCGCGGGGGTGAAGTCTGCCGGCCTCAATGGCGTACCGTTCGGTTCTCTTGACATAGTCGTCATACGAAATCTCGCCGTTGATGAAATCCAAGCCAGCAAGTCTGTGGAGCCTTTCGTACTCATGGGTAAGAATGGCTCTCGTCCTTTCGTGTATCAACTCCTCTACACTCCTAGGATCTGGGGGTGACGTACGTAGCTCCTGAGGCAGCACATCGTCGCCTCGATATAGCTCTTTGACGCAGTCAACCCCGAAGATTTCCCTTCTTAGTCTCACATCGCCATCTAGGAGCTTGAGTATTTCATCTAAGCAATCCTCGTCTGCAAATTCCAGCACCCTATTGACTTTTCCGATATCGTCGAACGATAAGGGTTGTCTACCTCTCACTTTTTCGCGTATTTCTTCCAGAACCTGAGATGGCGAAACAATGAATTCTTTGACATCGTGGGCTGTGGACTCCCTAACAAGCATTAGCCACTGGTCACCCACCAAAGGCAGTTCAATGCCTTCCCGTACTCGCGGCCCCATACCAGACTTTATGGCTTCCGCTCCTTCAATTCTCACGTTGCCGTTGTCACTCTGCCCAAAACTGGCTTCAAACGTAACCCTACTTCCGTTGTGTGCCACGGAGGGTACGGAAGGCGAATAGCCCAATGTAGTGTATGTGGCCTTCACCTTCTCAAAAAACGAGAGGAATTCTATTTTCTCCCGCATCCTAATGGCTCGCTTCTTTGGTAGTCGCTGACTCTTCAGCTTCGCCAATTGGATCTCGTGTCTGTCGGGAAGTCTCACGACTTTGAATGTTTCGCGAAGTATCAGTTCTGATTCTATTGACTCGATAATAGCTGCGGCTATCTCGTCAGTCGTTGCTGTAGGGTACAGACCAGCCAATTCTGAAGCGATTTCCATCAATGGTGATGCCATATCCCCCCATCCAATCTATGCCTTTACTTCGGCTTTACTTCCCTCTCAAGGGCCTTTCCGACGACCTCTGCTAGTTTCCTCCTAGATTCCTCTGGTAGCTCAATAACCCTCTCTTGAGTCCTACGGGGCAACTCCATGTAATGTATGAAAAATTCTCGCCACCCTCTTATCAACTCCCACAAAACACTGGTGACCCCCTCAGGTTTGATTTCCGCTTCGGAACAAACCAATTGAGTGATCTTTTCGACGTAGGGAAATACCATTTCTCTTGCCTTGTCCGTATCGATGTCCCCCATAGTTGTCCTGCATCGGACTTGGACAAAATCGTAGTACCTGTCGAGTGCAGTAATGAGAGAAATTGTATAAGTATCAGCCAGTCCACAGCCGAAAACCTTCGATATCCTGTCCGCCTCATTTAGAATACCTTTCAAAAAGAGATTGTGCGGCTCAAGTAGTACATCCTTCTTATCACCGAGGTATCTGATTAGCCAGCTTAACGCGGCACGTGTTATTTCTGGGTTTTCTTCATAGACCTCGCTCTCTATATCAGTGACGATATACTTTCTGACACTTCTATTGAATTCATGAAACTCGTCCCACAGGGCAGCATCCCCAACGGTCTCCGAGGAGGCAGATAAGTTGTCCAAGTAGTCTTTGCCAACCCGTTTGGCTTCGGAAAACCTAGCAGGCGTGAGTCTCGGCTTTATACCTAGAAATACAAGAGCCACGTGCTTCACAAAAAATCCGGACAAGGCTAACTTGCTATCATCGCCAAAAAGGGCGTCACTCATGACGCGGTTTCCAAAGACATTAAGCAGTTCAAAGTCATCCAGCACAAACGCCCTGACAGCGGCTCTAATGTCCCCAGTTATTGCGCTTGACAAAAGGTTCCGGTCCATCGGCTACCACTACCTCTACTCAGTATACCAGTAATTTGATACACTTTGCCACCGATGCCAATGCTGGGCGGGTTTAGCAATCAGCCTTGCTCCTCCAGTTAATTGCAGAGATACAGGTTCATCCTAGAACCTAAACATGAAACAAGACAAAAGCATACGATTTACTCGGGCAGTTCATCAAAACTATAGCACCTTACTTCTGCGTTGTCAAAGAAGTGCTGTACGGGGTTCTAGGCGGACCAGAGTCTCAACATTAGTCTTGTTCGTATGACATAGCTTTGTTGCCGCACGCAACCGGATGCTGCACAAAAAGCTACAACGTGCAATCAGCTAACAAAACAACCTCTTGTTTCGAGCTATGAGAGCAACAACAATGTTGGCTATAGTGAATAGCCCACTAAACAAAAGAGGGCTGCCTCTCTTAGGGACGCCCTCTATGAAACCCAAGAAAACCCGCTCTCTCAAAGATTCTAACACGCTATATCCTGTATCCCCTTGTATGCCTTATTCGTTCCTTAATTGGCGAGGCAGTCTTTGGCTTAATAACTACTGTTGACTTACTTACCTTGTTTCCACCGACTAACCTTTCCAAGCGGCTTATCCTACTGTGAAACCAATCAACCCAATCATCGGACAACAAGGCATCGATTCTATCCATTCCTTCTACGCCCCTTCTCGGTAGTCTGAGTTTTTCGCTGAGGTCATCAACACGCTGACCCAACCCAGTGAGCTTCTCACCTAGTTGATTCAATCTAGCCTGCTGCTGACTATATGGCTCAAGTTGTTTAATTATATTAGCTAGCTGCTTTCCCTGCTGCTGGAGTGCTGCCTCAGCGTTATCAATACGCTTTCGCTGCTGCTGAGCTGCTGCTTCAGCATTATCCACTTGCCTATCAAGCGAAACGTCTAGCTGCATCTCATCGACCTGCTGCCATAGCTCAGCCAACTCCTGCTGCAGCATGCTTTCAGTTACCAGCCGGTCCTGCTGCTGCAGCAGCTGTGCGCTACTAGGCGGCACACCATGCTTAAACTGGCGATGACCTCGCAGCCCAGCTGCTGATTTGCCTACAAAGTCACAATCAGGACAAGCGTATTCTTTTTTAGCCATAGCATGCCTTTGTATAGAGGCTAGCAGCTACAGCGAATTTTTGCAAGGGGGTACCTCAAAAATCGTAGCTATTGCAAAGCTAAAAAATAAGGGAAATCGCGACTTTTTCCCACGACCGGTATTGTTGCTCAAAGCGCGAACAGGCCATAGGTGGTTGAATGAATATTTTGAAGACTATAGAGGAATACTAAAGAATTTCAGTATTCCTTCAGAGAATCACGACGAAAAGCACCCTCTAGCAAGATTGCATAAAATTTGCCATAGCCAATGTAAGGTTGTCATGGCTTGACAAAATATGGCATAAGTGGTCAAATGAGGGCAAAAAGAGGAGGTACGGTAGACCTTGGGAACGCTGACAATTAAACAAATCAGCGAGGAACTGCAGGTTCATCCTCGAACTGTCCGGCGGTGGATTGCGAAGGGTAAGCTAAAGGTTATTCGTCTGCCAGGTGGGAGCATAAGGATTGAGGAATCCGAGTTGGAGGCACTCAAGAGAGGGGGTTTACAAGACAGTCACTAGACAGGAGGATGAGGGAGATGCAAAGGCTAATAGGGGGTTTTGGAATACCATTCGATAGGAGTCTCTTCTCCACCACCAAAGCCACATTGCAGCAATTAGAGGCAGCAGGGGCTAAACCTGAGAACGTATTTGTTGCTATCACCCAGTGGTAATTCACTGGTTGGCGACGATATCCACGACGGGGATTTCATTCTTCTGGATACAGCAACACCGATTATTGATGGCGAGATTTACGCTGTCAGCGTTCCTGACGGTGTTTGTGCTAAACATTACTGGAGGCAAGGGGATAAGGTAAGGCTTACCTCGTCAAATCCTGAGTATGTGGATCTGCTCTATAAGGCAGAAGAGGTGGAAATCATTGGTCATATAATTCATTCACTCCGAGGTATGAGATAAAGGGAACTAAGGGCTGCGATGGAATACAACGAAGAATCGGCCATGACCAAGGGGAAGCGGCGATCCCCAAAAACTGAGGCAGCCCGCAAAGGTGGGAAGGCAACAAAGCACCGGTACGGAGTCACGGCGTGCTCCAACTGCCACCGGGTTATATCCAGCGGTTACTATTCTAGCATCGGCGCGAAGGGGGCGGAGGCAGCCCATAGCCGCTATTCCTCAGAGCAATATGCCGCTTGGGGTCGCATGGGCGGCAGGGGAAGGAAGAAGCAAGAAGGATAATAAATCAGCCAAAAATGAAAGCCTCGCAAAAGAGCAAGCAACCTTAATGTTGGAGTCCATTAAAGCTCATACTGGATGTTCCAGCGCTTCTTTGCTCTATCTAGGTACCGCTTTACTGTATAGGAATCAGGTTCATATTCCCAATCATATTGACCTACCAATCGTTTGGCAGTATCTTGGTTGATTCCCCTCTTACCCTTGCGCCCTTGCTCGCGGCGAATGCCTACTACATCTATGTAAGCCATCAAGGTTTGCCAATATAACTCCCGCTTCTTGCTTTTCTTTTCTTCAGCATAGACTTGGATGATGCCTGGAACAGACCACAGCTTATCTTCCGATGGCAGAAAACCAAGCTGTTCCCCTAACCGACGCCACTGTCTTAGGCTTAGACCTTTCACTGGTTGAATCAGTAGTCGGTATTGTCCTAAAGGAGCCATTAGCCGGTAAGGAATGTTGAGAATCAACTCATCGGACAGCTTCCCTATAAGCACCACAAGGCGCAAAGCTGGTGCTGCCCATTCCGGCAGTGCTAATTTCTTTGCCAAAGATGAGATTGCTCGATCAAAGGGAACATTGCTATCTAAGGGGGAGGGAGAAGAGATAAAGAACCCGTTGGGACTCCATTGATAATCAAATTCTAGTCCCCTCTGAAAGGGCTTATAACAAAAACCAAATCTACCAGTAAAGTCACTACCCTTAGTAGTCTTGAAATGCTCACTATACCAGTCCCAAGCTTCCTGCTCAGTAGAAAGACCTTCCTTGGGGATCCCAAACCTCTCCCTTATCCGCATGATTTTTGCAGTTTTGTGTCTCATTTTCTTAGCCTAGCATCTGTATATTATGGCTTATATAATCTTCTATATTACAGTATAGAAAGGATAAAAGCAATGCCTAGCATAACGAAAAGGAGCTTAATCCGAATGGGTCAGGGTGCTTTGGTGATAACTATCCCCAAAACATGGGTTGAATATTATGGACTTAAAGCGGGGGACAAGGTTGTAGTGATCACGAATGGGCAATTGAAAGTGCGCCCAATAAAACAAGGTAAAGGGAAGAATCAGGAAAACACATAGAACCGGAGTCCTCAATGAACCGAAAGCCGTTGGCGGGAGAACATAGGTTAGAGCCAGAGATTAGGGTGACCTGGAACCATTCACTTGATAGGGAGCGCAGTTTGCTTCTGCAGGCCCTTTATCAACGCCTTTTGAGTAACTCGGAAGAAGAGAATCCGAAGAGGGCTTCTAACAGCGAGGCTAGCAATGAGACATGACACAGTGGAGTGGGATCTTATTGATTTTCCCTGTTCAGAGGATTGGATAAGCTATTACGCGCAGAAGGGCATGACGCCAGACTTCCCCCCTAGTTATTACATCGGCAGGCTGGAGAGGAGAGTAGCCGAGCTTGAGGCGGAGGTTGAGAGAGTAAGGGCTAACAAGGTTGTGACCAACTATTATCAACCCTTGGTCCCCCAAAAGGAAAAAGCACAACGGCATGATGATGCCAGGGAACGAAAGGGACGCACTAAGGTGTGGCGTGCTGAGGTGAGGCTGTGACTTTCAAATTAGTGGCCAAGCGCTGTAGATGGAACGGCCGAGCAGAGTTGCAGACCACAGTTACTTTACTGGACAAGAGCGAAAGCCCTCTTTTTGAGGATTCTGTAAATCTCTCTAAGCA
This sequence comes from uncultured Dehalococcoidales bacterium, assembly GCA_964453875.1. Classification (GTDB taxonomy): domain Bacteria; phylum Chloroflexota; class Dehalococcoidia; order GIF9; family AB-539-J10; genus JADFUX01. The sequence goes on along the minus strand of CAYVSN010000007.1, from coordinate 4,572 downwards.
AAGCTCACGGTACCGATTCGCCCAAACATTGCAGAAGCGGTTCCCCAATTTAAAGGGCAAAGATATCGAGTCGCAACTGCTCAAGTTGCTCTGGCAGACCGAAAGCCAACAGGAGGAAGCTGAGGAGGAGGCGGCTGCAAAAGAGGTTCCAGGCCGGGAATCTCAAGCCGATAAACTGGTGAGGCTAGTTGAGGAAAACCGGCTGAAGCTGTTTCATACGCCAACTGAGACCGCTTATGCTCGCATCCCTGTTGAGGGACATGCTAAGATCTACCGCTGCCGCAGTCAAACCTTCAAACAGTGGTTGAGTCGCCAGCTTTATTTAACCGAGGGCAAAACGCCTAACTCTGATGCATTGAACTCAGCCATCATTACCATTGAAGGCAAGGCGATTTTTGATGGCGAGGAATATCAATTGCACAATCGCGTGACCTTTCATGAAGAGGCTATCTGGTATGACTTAGCTGACGACGCTTGGCGTGCGGTGAAGATAACATCAGACGGTTGGGAAGTTGTCAATCATCCGCCAATTCTCTTTAGCCGGTATCGGCATCAAAATCCCCAAGTGGAACCCACACATCAGGGAGATTTGAGGCGGCTTATAGATTTTGTCAATCTGAAGGGCGAGACTGATGAGCTTCTTTTTATGGTTTATGTGACTTCGTGTTTTGTGCCTGATATCCCGCATCCTATCCTTCATCCCTTCGGTGAGAAGGGTGCCGCCAAGACAACTCTCTTTAAGTTGGTCGGCTCACTGGTTGACCCTTCTGCTGAGGAGCTACTCATCGTTCCCCATGATAGTAGCGAGCTGGCACAAAAGCTGAATCATCATTGGGTCTGCTATTTCGATAATCTAAGTTCACTTCCTGACTGGGTATCGGACATGTTATCTCGGGCGGCCACTGGCATTGGCTTTGGGAAACGGGAACTATACACCGATGAAGGAGATATCATTTGGAAGATCAAGCGCGTCATTGGTCTCAATGGGATAAATGTCGTTGCAACCAAGCCTGACTTACTCGATAGGTGTATCTTGCTTGAGCTTGAACGCATTCCAGACGAGTGCCGGAGGGAGGAACGACAGCTTTTGGCTGACTTTGAGCAAGCGCAATCAGCTATCCTTGGAGGTCTTTTCGACGTGTTATCAACAGCGATGCGCATATACCCAAAAATGACATTGCAGAGATTGCCAAGGATGGCGGACTTTGCGCGTTGGGGAGCGGCCATAGCAGAAGCATTCGGCTACCAAGCTAGTGACTTTCTTGAGGCTTACAGTACCAATGTCAGAAGTCAGAATGTTGAGGTACTCAGCTCTAACGCTATTGCATCGACACTTCTGGCATTCATGGAAGATAAGGATAGCTATGAGGGTACGCCTGCTGAGCTTCTAGACGAATTAACGCAGAAAGCAGAACAGCTAAAAATAAGAACTAATATGAGGAGTTGGCCTGGAGCACCTCAGAGCCTTAGCTACAGGCTCAATGAGCTGAGAAGCAACTTGAGGGAAGGGGGTATAGAGGTTGTTATTGGCAAGGGCGGTCGAGTCAAAGGTGAATGGAAGAGGCTAATAAGAGTGGCAAAAATCGAAAACACCGTCTACCCAAAGAGTAGCGAAAATACCGTTGTTACCGTAGCACCGTTGCACTCAGACAGGATTCCCTATCCGGAAAAGTGCAACGGTATTGATGGCAGTACCGTTGCGGATGGCGAAACACCGTTGCAAAACCAATGCGGGCGCAACGGTGCCGAGGCAAAACGCAACGATGCCCACAAGACACCGTTGCAATCTGAGCAGCCCTGCTCCCAGATACAACCGCAACGATGCAACGATAGCAACGATAAACTGCATACTCTTTTGGCGGAGGGCGAGTCTGTTATTTTGGAATCCTTGGGTATGACCAAAGAACAAGCCATAGCCATTTGGGACAAACAAGGCAGGCCGGTGATCCACTTAGGTCCTGGTGAGAATTGCCAGGACTTGGTGAAGCTGCTAGAGCAAAGGGATATCAAACCAGAACATCTATCGGCCATCAGGGAGTGGCTTGGGTAGAAAAGATACAGACATAGGGACATGAGAAGGTAGAATGCATGGAGAACCCAACCGATTGGATTCAGATTTGCACGAGCTGCGGGTGGAGGCACAAAGGAGACCTGATTGAAGGTCCATGTTCACAATGCAAGGGGCCTAGTTGGCTCACACGCCGTGGGGAAGTGTTCAGTACTAATCAACCCGAAGCCATAGGGGAAATTGCGACCGTGGCTCGAATTTTGGCAACTACGAATTTTGCCGCCATCCCTAGTTGCCAAAAATCGGAAGAGGTATCTGGATATTCATTCGGCGAGTTATCGGCCTCTATGGTCGTCTCAGGGCATCAGCCTAAGAGGCTTAGGGGCCGGCCAAAATCAGATGCTCCAATTGCTGAAATCAAAAAGCTTGGCAAGCGAGGTCTGCGGGCCAAGGCCATAGCCAGCCGACTTAAAGCCGAAGGCCGCTTGATATCGTACCGAAGCGTGCATCGGATATTGGTGGGGGAGCGCAAATAAAGCGAAACAAAGGCCCGAATGAGTTACTGACTGAGGAAAATTCGTGAAGCTGAAAAATCAGTCAATTAAGTCTGACGGAAATGCGACCGTTTTTAGGCTTGTATCTGAGACGTACAGAGAAAGGCAAAACAACAAAGGGACCTTTTGTAGATACGAAATAGATTGGTTTCATCTATTGACAAACATTGAAATGTATGATATAATTGAAACAAATGAAAGAGCTAGTTAAAATTTCCGAGGTGTTAAAGGAACTCCCTATCTCAAGGCCCACCATCATCAGGTTGCTACAAAAGGGAAAGATAAAAGGCGTCCAGATAGGCCGGAATTGGTTTGTATATTCGAGTGAAATCGAGAGAATCAAAACCAAAGGAACGGAGGAAGGGGGTTAATATGAGAGCAACAGTTTATGCCCGAGTTTCGACTGAAGACCAGGAACGGGAAGGGACCAGCCTAGAAAGCCAGCTTGAGGCATGTAGAAGGAAAGCCCAGGAATTAGGTTATGAGGCTCCAGAAGACAAGCTTATCTTGGAAACCTATTCAGGATTGACCCTTGATCGACCCAAGCTATCCGTCTTGAGGCACTGGGTTAGGGACAAGGAAATCAATGCCATAATCGTGTATTCCACAGACAGGCTCTCCCGTGACCCCGTTCACCTGCTTCTTCTGGCTGAGGAATGTGAAAAGGCGGGTATTGCCTTAGTCTTTGTTACAGAACCCTTGGATAACTCAATGGAAGGGCAACTGCTTGGGTTTGTTCGGGGGTGGGCATCAAAGCTTGAGGCGGCCAAGATAAGAGAACGCTCTATGAGAGGCAAGCGAACTAGAGCCGAAAAAGGCAGACTGCCTTCCGGCACAGGCAGAAAGCTCTATGGCTATGACTATCTGCCTGGCAAGGGCATCGGTGAGGGGATCAGGTATGTAAACGAACAGGAAACAAAATGGGTTAGGGAAATGTACCAGTGGCTAGTGGAGGATCACCTAACGGTAAATGCTATAACGCGTCGATTAAGAGCGTTGGGCGTGCCTCCACCCTATGGCAAGTTCTGGATTAGGCAAACGGTCTACCGAATCCTCACTAACCCAGCTTACATCGGGAGAACTTATGCTTTTACTAGGGATTATGTAGAACCTGAAAGAAGGCGCAATCCTGTCAGCAAAAGGAAAAAGACTGGCGTGGTTTGGAAGCCGAGAAGTGAATGGGTAGAGATACCAAATGCTACACCAGCAATCATTAGCGAAGAGCTATTCGAGGCAGCGCAGAAAATCCTGCGAAGAAATAAGCAGCTTGCTACTCGTAATGCCAAGCGCCCATATCTACTTAGCGGGTATATCTTCTGCACTCACTGTGGTCGAAGATACCAGGGATACGTGAAGAAATGGAGGGACAATGGAAAGCCTTCTGAGCAGTGCTACTACCGTTGTGGTGGTAGCCAAACAATTGTGAACCCCGATCCTTGTGATAATCGCCAATTGCATGCTCCCAATATAGAAAAGGCCATCTGGAAGCAAATCGAGGCTTTCTTATGCGAACCGGAGACAGTCCTCACGGGGCTTGAAAAGAGGAAGGAGGAAGCAGACAGGGCAAGCTTCCTGGAGAGAGATTTGGAAACATTGAAGACTAGGCTGAAGCACAAGAGCAAGGAGAAGGATAGGATATATAGAGCTTTCTATGTTACTGGTGATGAGGAGCGATTCAAGAAGGACATGGCAATGCTTCTGGAAGAGATCAAAGCTTTAGAGGAAGGGAAGACGGAACTAGAGAACAGGATAGAGGCAAACAAGAGGCTTGAGGTTAATATAGAGGGGATAAAAGAGGCCTGCGAATTGGTAAGAAAGAACCTTGGCACTCTCAGTTTTGAAGATAAGCGACTCGTCTTGGAAGCCCTTCAGATAAGGGTGAAGGTTGATGATTCTGTAATATATATGGAGGGCGCCATACCTATCCCACAGGGTGCAATTGAGTCCTCTGCATCAAGATAACTGAGGCAGCGCTGGCGGAGATGGCTTCCTTGAATACTTCACGAGGGT
>CAYVSN010000006.1:0-14208 GCA_964453875.1 uncultured Dehalococcoidales bacterium | reverse complement strand
CTAGAGCAGTCATAACAGAGTTGGCAGAGGGCAGGGTCAAAAAAGATTTTGCCTTGTGCAAGATGGAGGAAGAAGAATACGTGCTTGAAGGAAAGAGAAGAAAGTATTCTCTGGACAAATTATCAGGGGATTTGCAAGACATACCATTATATGAAGAGATACCTTTCTTTAAGAAACAGTTGAAGATTGTTTTGAGGAACTGTGGTTTCATAGATCCGGATAACGTAGATGAGTACATTGCTCGTGGGGGTTACGGCTCTCTATACAGAGTCCTTACTGAATTCACGCCTGAGCAGGTGATTGATGAAATTTCCAGGTCTGGGTTGAGGGGGAGAGGTGGTGCTGGGTTCCCTACGGGAACAAAGTGGAGGTTTTGTCGAGCAGCCCAAGGTGAACCGAAGTATGTCATCTGTAATGCTGATGAAGGAGACCCTGGTGCCTATATGAACAGAAGCACATTGGAGGGAGACCCTCATTCCGTCCTGGAGGGGATGACAATCGGTGCTTATGCCATTGGAGCAAGTGAAGGACACCTATATGTGCGAACAGAATATCCTCTGGCTGTTGAAAAACTGAGGATTGCTATAAATCAAGCGGAGGAATATGGCCTGCTGGGTAAGAATATATTCAACTCCGGGTTTGACTTCGGCATAAAAATAACTGAAGGTAGCGGAGCATTCGTTTGTGGCGAAGAGACCGCACTGATGGCCTCTATCGAGGCGAGAAACCCTGAACCAAGAATCAGGCCTCCATTCCCAGCTCAGTCAGGACTCTGGGGAAAACCAACAAATATAAATAATGTGGGGACCTGGGCAAATGTTCCTGTGATAATTGCTCGGGGTGCCGATTGGTACTCCAAAATTGGCACTGAAAAAAGCAAAGGGACGAAGGTGTTTTCTGTGGTAGGGAAGATAAATAACACTGGTTTAGCAGAAGTACCAATGGGTACGACTTTGCGCGAAATCATCTATGATATTGGCGGCGGAATCTTGAACGGGAAGAAACCCAAAGCGGTCCAGACTGGAGGGCCTTCAGGGGGGTGTATTCCTGAGAGTCTATTCGATCTTCCTGTGGATTACGAAAAATTGGCTGAAATCGGGTCAATAATGGGGTCAGGCGGAATGATTGTAATGGATGAGGATACCTGTATGGTAGATATTGCTAAGTACTTTCTTGGTTTTCTCAAAGATGAATCCTGCGGTAGGTGCACCTCCTGCCGTGAGGGAATTGACCAGATGCACCAGATTTTGACTGACATAACTGAAGGAAGAGGAGAAGCAGGCGACGTAGAGCTCCTTGAGGAATTATCTTATGCCGTCAGGGATTTCTCTTTGTGTGCACTGGGCGGCACAGCTCCTAATCCTGTGTTGAGTACAATACGTTACTTTAGAGACGAGTATGAAGCACACGTTAGAGACAATAAATGCCCCGGAGGTATCTGTCGTGAGTTAATACGATATTACATCATTGACGAGAAATGTCCGGGGTGTGGTTTGTGCGTGAAAGCGTGCCCTGAGGAGGCTATAACGTTCATAGCTAAGAAGAAGCCAGTGGTTTTAGACGAGAGCAAGTGCATTAAATGTGGGACATGCTATGACATATGTAGACTCGATGCGGTAAGAATAGAGTAGCCGCCAACTGAAAATTCGTGCAATCTTCGAATTTTGATTGCGGAGGCTTAAATGCCTGGAAGAGGTGATAAACAATGGTGACATTAGTTATTGATGGTCAAGAGGTTCAGGTGGAAGAAGGAACGACTGTACTTGAGGCAGCACAGAAAGCCGACATTGACATACCAACCCTGTGCTACCACAAGGCGCTCACCCCCTACGGAGCTTGCCGGCTTTGTGTGGTAGAGATAACCCAAAACGGCAGAACGGTAACGCAAGCCTCCTGTCTCCGCAAAGCTGAGGAGGGCATGGAAATACGAACCAATTCCGAGAGGATAGTGAAAGGACGTAAGCTAATGACAGAACTGCTATTAGCTCGATGTCCGGACTCAGAGGAGATACAGAAACTGGCCGAAAAATTGGGTGTTAAAGAGACAAGGTTCAAAAAGAAAAACGAGGATTGCATGCTTTGTGGTCTATGTGTGCGAGTATGCCATGAAAGAATGGGTGTGGGTGCAATCAGTTTTGTTAACCGTGGGTCAAGGAGAGAGGTTAAACCTCCATTTGAGACCTATTCCGAGGTCTGCCGGACATGCGGTGCCTGCACTACCGTATGTCCTAATGACGCCATAAGAATTGAGGAAGTCACAAGGAATGAACCTATACCAATACCTTCTGAATTCAATGTGGGATTGGAGCCAAGACATCCCATATATATGGCATTTCCTCAGGCTATACCAAAAGTTCCAGTGATCGATGCCGATAATTGTGCGCACTTCATCGAGGGCAAATGTAAGGTATGTGAAGAGTTCTGCGGGCCAAAAGCCATAAATCATGACATGGAAGAAGAACGCGTGGACTTGAATGTGGGGTCTATTATCGTAGCCACAGGACTCGACCTCTATGATGTTTCAGGTATCACCGAATATGGTTACGGAAGAATAAAGAATGTCATCACAGCTATGGAATATGAGAGATTGACCTCAGCATCAGGCCCCACTTTGGGAGCGCTTGAGCGACCATCAGATGGGAAGATCCCTCACAATATTGCCTTCATTCAATGCGTTGGCTCCCGCGATTTCAGGTGTCAACCATATTGTTCCAGCGTCTGCTGCATGCACTCCACTAAGGAAGCGATGATGGCATATGAGCATGAGCCGGGGACGAAGGCCACTATCTTCTATATGGATATGAGGGCTGTAGGCAAAAGGTTCCAGGAATACATTGCCAGGGCTAAAAAGGAATACAATGTGACTTATATCAGGGGTCGTCCCGGTAGGATCGAGGTTAATCACGAGAATGATAACCCCATTATCTGGTATGAAGATACCGCTAGTGGGGAAATAAAGAAATTTGAGGCAGAAATAGTGGTTCTTGCTCAAGCGATGATTCCTCAAATCACAAAGGAGCTAGCAGAAGTATTAGGTATAGAGTTAGACGAGAATGGCTTTGTGAAAACTCCCAGTGAATTGTCGCAACCTCTGGATACTACCAAGCTTGGCATCTTTGCTTGCGGCTATGTTCATAGTCCACGGGATATCCCAGATTCTGTAACTCAGGCCTCAGGAGCAGCGGGCAGGGTGGCTGAGGTTGTGACGGGAGGCGGTTAAGATGGATGAGCCTCGCATTGGTGTCTTCGTCTGCCATTGCGGCAGAAATATAGGGGCCTATGTCAATGTCCCAGAGGTTGTGGAGTATGTACAGGGATTGCCAAACGTGGTGCACGCTGAGCACAATCTATATACTTGCTCTGAAGAGGGGATATCTGCGATTGAGAAGGGAATTCAGGAGTTCGGTTTGAACCGTGTCATAGTTGCCTCCTGCACCCCTAGAACTCATGAGCCGCTCTTCAGGTCTGCCTGCGAAGCTGCGGGCTTAAACAAATATCTTTTTGAGTTTGTCAACATAAGGGATCAGTGTTCTTGGGTCCATATGAATGAGCTAGAGAAGGGCACGCAAAAAGCTAAAGACCTCATAAGGATGGGGGTGGCAAAGGCAAGGCTCCTTGAGCCATTGGAGGAGATTGAGATCGAAGTAGCTCCTTCTAGCCTGGTCATTGGTGGTGGGGTGGTTGGGATGAGCGCTGCTTTAAATCTTGCCGAGCAGGGCTTTGAGGTTCATTTGGTGGAAAAGGAGGGAGAGCTTGGTGGCACACTACTCAATGTCCACAAAATCTTCAGTGCCAATGTGGAGGCGAGCAAAGTAATCGGAGCACTTGCCGAAAGAGTGAAAGCTCACGACAAGATTGAAGCTCACTTGTCTACCAAGGTAAAGGATGTAAGTGGGTTCATAGGCAACTTCGATGTCACCTTAGACCGGAATGGGGAGGAGACTAAGACTAATGTTGGCACCATCATCGTTGCTATTGGCGCTGGGGTACTAGAGCCAACCGGTCAATATGGTTACGGCAAGTTTCCCAACGTCATTACGCAGCTAGAGTTGGAAGAGCGACTAAAGAATGGAAATCTTGATGGACAAAACATTGTGATGATCAATTGTGTTGGGGCTCGAGTTCCAGAGAGAACTTATTGCAGTAGAATTTGCTGCATGACGTCAATCAAGAATGCCTCCCTAATTAAGGAACTGAATCCCAAGGTAAAGGTTTGGATATTGCACCGAGATCTTATGACTTATGGTGTAGATTTCGAGAATGACTATCGAAGAGCCATGGAGCAAGGGGTCAGATTCATTAGATATAGATTAGAAAGGCCTCCTGAAGTCACTGGGGATGGGAAAGCTGAGAGGATAAAGGTGTACCATGAACTATGGAGAAGGGAAATAGAACTTCCCTGCGATATGCTTGTTCTGGCCACGCCCCTTATCCCGCGTGAGGACAACGAAGATATCTCCAAGATGCTTAAAGTCTCCTTGGATGAGTTTGGTTTCTTACTGGAAGCACACTTGAAACTTCGACCCGTGGAATTTGCCATGGATGGTATTTACATCTGTGGTTCAGCACGCTGGCCCACCGATGTTACTGAAGGGATTTCTCAGGCTTACGCTGCTGCCGCAAAGGCGGCAGGGCCCCTGCGAATAGGCTATGTGAAGCCGGAAGCCATAACTTCTTCAGTTGACGAGGATATCTGTTCAGGGTGTGGCACGTGTGTTTCCGTTTGCCCATTTGGAGCCCTGCAACTGGTGTCTAAAGATGGGAAAAGAGTGTCTCAGGTCACCGTGGCTCAATGCAAAGGCTGCGGGACTTGCGGAGCTACCTGCCCCTCTGGTGCCATTACCATGAATCACTTCAGGGATGAAGAGGTTATGGCGCAATTGGGGGCGCTTATTGCATAGCCAAGCATTTAGCAGGGAAGAAGCTGAAAAGTAAATATCTTGAGGGAGGCGACAATGGATGGACTTGACTCGAAAGACGGATTTGACCCAAGAATAGTAGGGTTCTGTTGTAACTGGTGTTCCTACGCTGGTGCTGACCTTGCCGGTGTCTCACGAATGCAATACGCCCCCAACATAAGAATAATTAGGGTGATGTGTAGTGGCAGGGTTGACCCCGCTTTCATACTCAAAGCTCTTGAGGTAGGAGCGGATGGAGTTCTCATCGCGGGATGTCATCCTGGCGATTGTCACTATATGGCAGGAAATTATAAAGCAGCACGGCGCATCTCGCTACTTAAGAAAATGTTGAACCAATTTGGGATAGGGGGAGAAAGAGTCCGGCTGGAGTGGGTTTCTGCCTCTGAAGGATCAAGATTTGCAGAGGTAGTCAATGATTTTACTCAAACCATAAAAGAACTTGGCCCGAATCCGTTTAGAAAGCAAAACTAGGAGTGGATTTAGAGACAACTGTAAACTATAATGTATGAAAGAATCAGGAAAGGAGAGTGAATATGGCTAAACCAAAGGTTGCTTTTTATTGGAATGCTTCATGTGGTGGATGTGAAGAGACAGTGGTTGACCTTAATGAAGACATACTGAAAGTTGTGGATGCTGTGGATATAGTCTTATGGCCCGTTGCCTTGGATTTTAAGAGGAAGGATGTCGAGGCTTTAAGCGACGGAGAAATAGCAGTAAGCTTCATAAACGGGTCGATAAGGACAGAGGAGCAAGAGGAGATGGTAAAGCTACTGAGGCAAAAGTCTGGTCTTGTAGTTGCCTTTGGCGCTTGTGCTCATCTGGGGGGGATACCCGGTCTAGGGAATTTTTGGACAAGGGATACGATTTTTCAAAGAGTTTATGAAGAGACTCCGTCCACCGAAAATCCGGAGGGAACTGTTCCCCAAGAGAAGACAGACATCGGAATTGGCGAGCTTACCTTACCGGAATTCTATGATACGGTGAAGACATTAGATCAGACTATCCCTGTCGATTACTACCTTCCTGGATGTCCACCGCCGCCCGATTTGATAATGAATGCTGTAAACGCTATTCTCACGGGGCAACTCCCGGAGAAAGGGGCAGTGCTTGCTCCAAATAAAGCGCAATGTGATACGTGTCCAAGAGCAGAGACAAAACCGGAGAAATTATCAATAGCAGAGGTGAAAAGGCCTTGGGAGATTAAAATCGACCCTGAGAAATGCTTCTTGGTGCAAGGGCTGATTTGTCTTGGCCCCGCCACTCGTTCGGGGTGTGGGGAAACATGCATCAGAGCTAATATGCCATGCCGAGGTTGTTTTGGTCCCGTAGACGGGGTCTTAGACCAAGGAGCAAGAATGCTTTCAGCAATTGCCTCTATATTGGGACTTGAAGGTGAAGAGAAGATGACAGAGGAAGCCGTCCAGAAACTAGTTGAGCAAATCGCAGACCCTGCGGGGACATTCTACAGATTTAGTCTGCCTTCTTCTTTGCTCAGAAGAAAGCGGATGGAACAAATAGGAGGATAGAATGAAAAAGATAACTATAGACCCGATAACCAGGCTTGAAGGACACGGAAAGATAGAGATATTTCTTAACGATGAAGGGAATTGTGAACGGTGTTACCTTCAGATTCCTGAGCTTCGTGGCTTTGAGAAATTCTCAGAGGGAAGACCCGCCGAGGAAATGCCTAGAATAACCACCATGATTTGCGGGGTGTGTCCTACCGCTCACCACATGGCATCGACTAAGGCCCTTGATGACCTCTGGAAGGTTGAGCCCACCCCGGCGGCAAAAAAGATAAGAGAGCTCATGTACAACGCTTTCCAGGCCGAAGACCATATATTGCATTTCGTCTTCCTTGGCGGTCCGGACTTTGTTGTTGGCCCAACAGCGCCTGCTGCAGAGAGAAATGTCTTAGGAGTTATTGGCAAAGTGGGATTAGAAGTTGGGGGCAAAGTAATAGAAATGAGAAAAAGGCTGAGGAATGTGCTAAGAATAATCGGGGGAAAGCCGGTTATGCCTTCCTGTGGCTTGCCCGGAGGAGTATCAAAAGCGATTACCGAGGAGGAAAGGAAGACCATCATCGAGGCAGGGGAATACGGGCTAGAATTCTGCAAAGTTGCCTTAGGGCTTTTTGACGACGTAGTGCTAAAAAATAAAGATTATGTGGACCTCATCACCGGGGATATCTACAAGCACAGGACCTATTATATGGGGCAGGTGGACGAAAACAACAAGGTAAACTTCTACGATGGCAAGATAAGAGTGGTTGACCCCAATGGCAAGGAGTTTGCCAAGTTTACGGCCCAGGAATACCTTGATCACGTCAGGGAGCATGTTGAGCCCTGGAGTTACATTAAGTTCTGCTACCTTAAGAATGTAGGCTGGAAGGGATTTGTTGACGGAGAGGATAGCGGTATTTATAGGGTGGCACCACTGGCTCGCTTGAACGCATCCGATGGGATGGCGACCCCACTGGCTCAGGAAGCCTATGAAAAGATGTACTCGGTATTGGGTGGGAAGCCGGTTCATAGTACCTTGGCTTTCCACTGGGCTCGGCTGGTTGAAGCGCTTTATGCGGCAGAGCGGGTTTCGGAGCTTGCCCACGACCCCGAACTCACTTCACCCGATATAGTAAATCTGCCGACTGCCACTCCGAAGGAGGGCATGGGTGTAGTAGAAGCGCCGCGTGGAACCCTTTTCCATCACTACCAAACTGATGATAGAGGTATTCTTACCAAGGTCAATTTAATTGTTGCTACAGGGAATAATGCTGCTCCCATCTGGATGTCGATTGAGAAAGCGGCCAAGTCGTTGATAAAGAACGGCGAAGTCTCCGACGGGATTCTCAATATGATTGAGATGGCATTCAGAGCCTACGACCCCTGCATGGCTTGTGCCACGCACACACTGCCTGGGCAGATGCCTTTAGAGGTAACCATCCGTGATTCCCAGGGTAATGAGATTCAAAGGCTAAGCCGGAATCTTCCTGAGGGTTCATGGAGAGAATAGTGGACAAAGCAATAGAGTACTACGTGAATAAGGTGAATGTCGGGGAAATAGAGGATCATAGTACCCATTTCACGTACACTGGCCCCTGCGGAGACACAATGGCAATGTTCTTGAAGATCGAGGAGTCGGGGGTGATAAACGATGCCAAATTTCAAGCCATAGGATGCGCCGGTGCCTTCGCCTCTGGCTCTGCTCTCACGGAAATGGTAAGGGGGAAAACGTTAGAGGAAGCAGGAAGAATAGATGAAGGGGACATAGTAAATCACCTGGGAGCGATACCTGAGCCAAAAATCCATTGCGCTTGTTTAGCCAAGAGGACTTTGGGTTTCGCAATCGAAGATTATAGACAGCGAAGGGCGTAAGAAATGTGAAGCCTGTAGCCGTGGATTAAGGGTGATACTGCGATCCGCTTAATCCAGCAAGGTCACCGCCGCCAGAGTGGTACCATTCTAAACCCCCAATGCAGCAGTCACCATAGATATAATCTGGTCTGCTGTGAAGCCCCTCTGCTGGGCGGCTCCCGATGGGCAAGCACCGCAGCAAGTGCCGCAACCCTTGCACAAAGCTTCGTTGACTTTGGCCACTCTCTCCTCCTCATCGATAGTGATAGCTGCATAGGGACAGAGAGCTTCGCAGATGCCGCAACCAGAGCAAATGCTTTCGTCCACGAAGGCAACAATGCCCTCAGCGGTGATGGTATCTTTGGCTAATATAGTCGTTGCTCGGGAGGCAGCAGCTTTAGCTTGGGCGATGCTTTCCTCGATTGGCTTGGGGGCATGAGCAAGGCCGCAGACAAAGACTCCCTCGGTGGCGAAATCAACCGGGCGAAGTTTCACATGTGCCTCAAGGAAGAAGCCATCGGCGTTTAAAGGCACTTTGTAAAGCATTGCAAGCTCTCTTGCATCTTCCGGGGGCATGATGGCCCCGGCTAGGGCAAGAATGTCAGCATCAATAGCTACTTCTTCTCCAAGCACCGGGTCCTTACCTTTGACTCTCAACAGATATCGCCCATTCCTCCTTATCTGGCTCACTTCGGGTTTATCTTCTGGTTCATAGAGCAGGAAAACAACCCCCATTTGCCTTGCCTTCTCATAGTATTCCTCATAGAACCCGTATGTTCTCATGTCCCGATAGAGGACGTAAATATTCATATCGGGCTTTATCTCCTTAAGCTTCAGGGCGTTTTTGATTGCCTGGTTGCAGCAGACCCGGCTGCAATAAGGTCGCTCACCGTTACGGGAACCCACGCACTGAACCATCACCAAGTTATCGCAGTTGACAACATCTGGATTCCTTTTTGCTATCTCCTCTTCCAGCTCAAGTTGGGTGAGCACCCGTGGGTCTCTTCCATAGAGGTATTGATCGGGCTTATGTTCCTCAGCCCCGGTGGCGATAATAGTCACACCGTGGTCTATCTTCTCTATCACCCTGCCGCGATATCTCATTATCTCGGTGGTGAAGTTGCCCACATAGCCATAGGCATCTACAATCCACGTACCGGTGTAGACTCTAATTTTAGGATGTTCATTGACCCTGTTGATGAGATTGGAAACAAAAGTCTGGACATCCCCCCTGTCGATGGTATAATGTATCGCCTTTGCCATCCCGCCAAGCTCAGGACTTCTCTCGACAAGTTGAACATCAAATCCCTGGTCTGCTAAGTTTAGGGCACTCGTCATCCCTGCTACACCGCCTCCGACAACCAGAGCGGAGTGGTTCACTGGGATAGACAAAGGTTTCAATGCCTGTTTCAGCCTTGCCTTGGCCGCCGCCATCATAACCAGATCCTTCGCCTTCTCAGTCGCTTTCTCTGGCTCATGCATATGGACCCAGGAGCACTGATCACGGATATTGGCCATCTCAAAAAGGTATTTGTTCAGGCCAGCTTCTCTGATGGTCTCCTGGAACAAAGGCTCATGGGTTCTAGGGGTGCAAGAGGCCACTATCACCCGATTCAAATTGTGTTCCTCTACCATTTCCTTTATCTTCTCTTGGGTATCCTGGGAGCAAGTATAGAGATTGTCCTCAGCGTAGACTACATTAGGGAGGGTTTTGGAATACTCCACAACCTCGGGCACAGCCACATATCCACCGATATTGATGCCACAGTGGCAAATAAATACTCCTATTCTGGGTTCCTCTTCGGAGACATCTTTTTCCGGCACGTATTCCTTCTTTTTGACCAGAGTATTGCGTCCCGGAGCAAGCAAAGCGGAAGCAGCTCCTGCCGCAGCGCTTGCCTGCATCACTGTTTCCGGGATATCCTTTGGGCCGGAGAAGGCACCGCAAACGTAAATTCCGGGTCTGGAAGTCTCGACTGGGGAGAATTCACTTGTGTGGCAAAATCCGTATTTATTAAGCTGGATACCAAGCCTCTTTGCTAGAGCAATACATTCTGGGGAAGGCTGAAGCCCTACAGATAGCACAACTAGATCAAACTCACGTATGTTCGGCTTATCATCTTCAGCTACATACTTGAGGAGTAAATTACCGGTGCCGTCTCGTTCCTCAACTCCATAGACCTTTGCCCTTACAAAGTCTATTCCTTCTTCCTTCCCCCGTTCATAGAATTTATCGAAGTCCTTCCCTTGAGTTCTTATATCCATAAAGAAAATAGCGCGCTCTAGTTCAAAGGGAACGTGCTCCCCGGCTATAATGGCTTCTTTTATGGCGTAGGTGCAACATACGGAAGAACAGTATCCGCGGCCCAAGCTTTCATCCCTAGAGCCCACACATTGAATCCAGGCAATCCTTCGAGGTGGCTGTCTATCTGAGCACCTTACCAGTTCTCCTTGGAAAGGCCCCGAGGCGCTTAACATCCTCTCAAATTCTATGCTTGTTACCACGTTGGGATATTTCCTGTATCCGTAATTGTTGAGAGGGACTGGGTCAAACTCATCAAATCCGGAGGAAAGAATCACAGCACCCACTTTTAGCTCTACAGTTTCTTCCTTCATGGAGTGATCGATGGCATTCGCTTTACAGGCGGCAACGCACTGCATACACTCAGAGCAAATCCCACAAGCAAGGCAGCGACTCGCTTCCTTCACCGCCACCTCCTCGGAAAAGCCAAGCTCTATCTCCTTAAACCCGGAGATCCTTTCCTCTATAGGGATGCTGGGCATCTTCGGTCTTGGCTCCTTGGTCCTGCCAAAGGGAACAAAACTGACACTTGATGGTTCCCTTTCCTCGATAACTCTCCCTTCTCTAAGATCCTGACGGTTGAGATATCTGATGATCGACTCTGCCGCTTTTGCGCCGGCAGCTACAGCTTCAATTGCAATCCAGGGACCAGTTTGACAATCCCCGCCGGCAAAAACCCCTTCTCGGCTGGTCTCCAAAGTTAGCGGGTCGACTTCGAGAGTGCCTCGTTGGGTAACTCTTATGCCGCTACCCTCCAGGAAGGAAACGTCAGGGGCCTGCCCGATTGCGGGAATTATCGTATCGAGCTCTAAATCGAACTCAGAACCCGGTATAGGTACGGGACGTCTCCTCCCACTGGCATCTGGCTCACCAAGCTCCATCTGAGTACATCTTATTCCGGTAACCTTCGCATTCTCAGTTAGAATCTCCGCAGGTGCAACTAAGTATTCTATCTTTACCCCTTCAGTTTCGGCTGCCTCAACCTCTTCCTCCCTGGCTGGCATCTCAACCCTTGTTCTCCTATAAAGGATAGTGACTTCTTCAGCACCCAAGCGGAGAACAGAGCGGGCTGAGTCTATGGCAACGTCTCCTCCTCCTATTATTGCCACCTTCCCCTTTGCCTTTACCTCTTTTCCGAGACTAATTCCCCTTAGGAAGTCAACCCCGTGAATTACCCCGTCTGCATCCTCACCCGGGACTCCAAGTTGCTGACTACGGTGTGCTCCCACAGCAGTGAATACCGCTTTATATCCCTGCCGAAAGAGGTCATCAATAGTTAGCTCGGCGCCTATGGGAGTGTTGGTTCTTATCTCCACTCCCAACCGTTTTATCCCCTCGACGTCTCTCTCGAGGACATCTTTAGGCAAACGATACTCAGGGATACCTACATAAAGCATTCCTCCAGCCACGGGAAGCGCCTCAAAGATGGTAACCTTATACCCCTCATGTCGCAAATGGTAGGCGCAGCCAAGCCCTGCCGGCCCTGATCCCACAATGGCAACCTTTTCCTCCTTCTCCTCTATCTCAGGCAATGGAGACTCATCTTTGACCGTATCAGCGACGAATCTTTTGATAGCCCGAATAGCAATGGGCTCTTCCAAGAGTGTGCGGTTGCATTTTCGTTCACAAGGAGCAGGGCAGACCCTCCCGAGAACCCCTGGAATGGGGAGTTTTTCCTTTATCAATGAGAGCGCCTCTTCGTATTCCCCCTTGGCAGTCAAGGCCACATATCCTTGGACATTTGTCCCTGCAGGACAAGTCAAACCGCACGGGGGTCTCTCCCTCTTCTCAATGGCAAAGGCATTAGGATAGGCTTGGGCAAAAGGTCTAAAAACGGCTTTTCTTGCCGCTAGACTCTGCTCAAATTCACTGGGAATGTCGATAGGACAGACTTCAGCACACTCTCCACATCCTGTGCACTTGGCAAGGTCAACATACCTGGGGTGCTTCAAGACACGTGCCTTCAAATTCCCGGGCTCGCCTTCAACTTCTAGAAGTTCGGAACAGGAAAGTAACTCAATGTTGGGGTGTCTGCCGCACTCAATGAGCTTGGGAGAGAGGATACACATGGAACAGTCTAGGGTGGGGAAGGTCTTGTCAAGCTGAGCCATTACCCCGCCAATAGCGGGGGATTTCTCTACCAGGTAGACATAATACCCTGACTCGGCGAGATCGAGCGCAGCCTGGATTCCTCCAATACCTCCGCCGACCACCAGCACTGCTCCTATAGGCCCATCTTTTAACTCCATGTTACTCTTCCTCTCAAAGTTTTAGTTCGACATCAAGCTCGGACTCTTAATGTCTCGAGAGCTTCCTCAGCAAGCTTCGCTGGGGCTACTTCTAGCTCCTCGGATTTCTTATCCACTATAGATAGTACGATTTGATGGCGCAGCTTCTGGGAGAAAGTGTCAATTTCTTTTACCTGTTCCAAAAAGGAGGGCTGGACATATCCTTCCCTCACCGCCATGTTCCTCAGTGCCTTCGTTACATCGGAGAATTTCACGTTTTGAGGGCAGTGAGCCTGGCAGGTGTAACACTGAGTGCAAAGCCAGGGTAGGTTGGAGGAAAGAACCTCCTTCCTCATCCCCAAGAGAACCATTCGAATTATCTTTCGGGGGTTATATTTGGGATCGATATCGGCGACAGGGCAGCTTGCGGTGCAAAGACCGCAGGCGAAGCAAAGCTTGATGTTTTCTCCCCCGGGCTCTTCAGCTACCTCATACTTGAATTTGGTGTCCTGTTCGTTTAATAGTATAGTCATTTTCCCAACTCCCTAAGCTCTAAATTCCGGCGGCTTCCAAAATCTCAGGCACCCTTTCCTCCCTGCCGATGGCCATAATATGAACCCCATCGCAAATCCTTTCTTCCTTTATCTGACTGATGAGCCTTCCAGCAATCTCTATTCCCGTGGCGATCCCCTTTCCTTTTGGAGCCTGAGCCAGCTCGTCGATGAGATACTGGGGAACGAAGACGCCGGGAACATTTTCATTCATGTATGTTGCCATCTTGGCGCCAACGAGAAGAACGATCCCGGCCAAAATCTTGGCTTTTCCGTCCGTCTTACGAGCATATTCCACGAATCTTTTGAACTCATCCAGGTCATAGATAGCTTGAGTTTGAATGAAATCTACTCCGGCGCTGAGTTTCTTTTGGAACTTAATGAGCTGAGGCTCAATTGGGTCTGCTGAAGGCGTAGCCGATGCTCCGATGCAAAAGTCAACACCCCCGTCAAGTTCGTTCCCCACCATATCCTTTCCGGAATTCAAAGTATGGACCAGATGAATCAATTGAACAGAGTCGAGATCGAAAACTGGTTTCGCCTCCTTATGATCGCCGACATCAACAGAATCGCCGGTAAGGCAAAGGACATTATCTATTCCTCTGGAATAAGCAAAAAGAAGGTCCGCCTGGATTGCTAGGCGATTACGGTCGCGGCAAGTTATTTGAAGAACCGGCTCTCCGCCATGTTCCTTAATAAGAAGGCAAGTACCAAGAGAAGGATAGCGCATCACAGCGCTCTGATTGTCAGTTACGTTTAAACCATCCACTCTGTCTTTAAGAAGCTGAATGTGCTCGACTATCTTCGCCACGTTGGAGCCTTTTCCCGGTCCTGCTTCAGCAGTTACCACGAAAT
>CAYVSN010000005.1:0-14623 GCA_964453875.1 uncultured Dehalococcoidales bacterium | reverse complement strand
AGTCGTTTCTTGACCGGCTGTCGCGCCGTTCAACCAGGAATTGAGATCTCTAAGGGCTTGTGGTCGGCTATGTCCAATTTGTTGGACCGATTCATGTCTGGCCTGTGCCTAGTCACCAATGCGGACCCGTCCCCAAATGGCCACCGCCCGCGCTAAGGAATCAATACTGGCTGATTCGATTTCCGCATCTTTCCGAAAGCAAAGCTTCATGTAATTGTTTAGCACTAGTGCGCCGACACTGTCGATGGCAGAACAGACAGCCGCAAGTTGAGTTATCAGGCGCTCACAATGCTACTGCAAGGAATGCTGTCTGGAGGCAGATAGGGGTTTGGTGCCTCCGGGGGAAGTCCCGCCTGACATTATGTTTCCTCTGGTAAGAACCACGCATGTTATGGACTCCTGTGTCAATTGCGGACAGTGCCAGGATGTGTGCACCATGGAGCTCCCTCTTTTCTGTTTGATATTCTTACTGAGCAAGAGAATCGCTGATATTTTCAAGTACGAGCCGGGAGTGGATGTAAGCAAGCTTCCTCCGCTGATAGCGATTACTGACTAGGAATTGAGTGTCAGCGGTGTTGAAGTGGCCTTTTAGCTCAAAGGGAACCACCAACGCAGAACATGCATCACATTTCGAGGTTCAACTGAAGACGCTGAGGAAAAATCATGAACAACATTGGATCAATCGGGGAGACTCCCTTCGAGAATCAGAGTTTTGCCTTTTATCCCAAAGGACACCCAAGAATGAAGAAAGCTCCCCGGGTAGGATTCGAACCTACAACCAAGCGGTTAACAGCCGCCCACTCTACCATTGAGCTACCGGGGAATGCTCTCCCTTAGGGGAGCAAGTTCTCCAAGGGAAGCAGGTTCATCTGGCTGCCGGGCCTGGATTCGAACCAGGGCTAGGGGATCCAAAGTCCCCCGTGCTACCGCTACACAACCCGGCAGAGCTACTGATTAGTTAGCTTTGGTGGCCCGTGAAGCCACTAACCCTTGGGAATGAGTTTCATCACCTCTTCTACTTCCATCACCGGGACAGTCTCAACACTAATAAGGTCACTCCAGGGGTGAACCGCTGCGAGGATGAGTTTAGGATCGGTCACCTCAACCAGGCGGAAGACTCGATTAGCTCCGACCTGGACCCACTCGCCCAGTAGTTTCATCCCTTCAGGGATCATTGGGCCTTTTTCTGCTCGCCTTCTAATCACCTCATTCCTTTCCTTCGGACTCCAGGTGCTGATAGTCATGAATAGCATCTTCGTCACCTCCCAAAGTCTGTTTTCTTCGCCTTCCAGAATTCCTGTCGGATTTCTTGTCCTCTATTGCCTTACCGCCTGCGTATTCTCGGATTGCAGTGCCGAAGGTCGGATTCGAACCGACACGGGAGCAACCTCCCAACAGTTTTTGAGACTGCCGCGTCTACCATTCCGCCACTTCGGCAAGTACCAAATCAAGGATTTCGATATTCTGGAGTTCTAGCGGTAGTGAAAATGAATTGATATTTGCCTTCTTTTGGACTCTTGCTTTGCCATTTCTGTAAGCCTACTGAGCGCAAGTCCCCTGTAGTTTTCCTGGCACCTCCATAAATTATAACGGACATCTGCGGTTTTTGAAAATCCAATGACAGGATAGCCTATGATCAAACCTGCTTGTCTAGCCCCTCAGAATCTAGGTTACGCTCTGGGCAGCTTACTTCTCTAAGGCATACTCAGTCCCTTTTTTAGGCTCGGTCACGAGGCTAGCGCCCGATTCTTCGCAGTTGAATATTGCTGACTCCGGTTTCTCAGCGAAGCCATAATGGTCATTTTGGTTCTCCACCCTTAATTTCAGGAATTCTTTTTCTTCCTCCTTCACCAGGAGCCCCTAATCCTCGGTCGTTCTTGCTTCTTCGCAACTCCTTCTCAAAGTGCCGAGGGGCGGAATCGAACCGCCGACACGCGGATTTTCAGTCCGCTGCTCTACCCCTGAGCTACCTCGGCTCGACACTTATTCTAGGTTTTCCCTACCTTCAGTGTCAAGACGGCCACCGCTTAACATTTTGCTCAACACTCCTACCTCTTGGGCTAATTCCCTTGAGCATTTGTGTTTTGCGATTTGCCCCTTGGTGATTATCACCAGTTAGCTTAGAGCCAATTTCGCCTCGCCCATTTTGTGGCGCCTCACTCTTCTTCTCGCTTGTTGCCTAATAGATTGGTATGGGGCAGCATGGTCAAATCCTCGTTTACTGAAGCTACAGGGAGTGAGCCGTGGCTAAATTAGCTATGAAGCAGGCAGGGGAGACAATGGAGGGGTATCTTGCTGAGTATCCTAATGCTACTACAGAGCAAATAGGTGAGTTTCTGGGAATCGACAAGCGGGGACTACACAATGGGCTCAAGCTGCTCGCCATGAACACTTCTTTAGCCTTACTGACAAGTTGTCGGAGATATGGAGCAGTCAATTCTGCCCCGGAGAACTCGCTGACTGGGGTTATCGCATCATTGCCCTGTCCTTGCTCCGCATCCTCTACGATTCTATCTATACCGGTTCCTTAGCGTCCCATTCTATGTCACGTCCTCGACTAAAGCACACCTCGTCAACTAGGGCATTCCACAAATTCTTGTCAACGAAGGGACCAACAGTCACGCCATTGATGACTAGCTCACCACTGATAGCAGCTCTCTGATTATGCTCATGTAGGCACTCTCTTTGAAGGCACTCCACCAGCTTCTTAGCTTGGGCTCTGGCTATTGCTTGTTTCATACTTACTATTGCTGCGTGGTACTCACCAGTGGCAAACGGGTGATGCTTCTTGTAGGTAAGCACTGCCTCTCTCTCGGCTAGGACTATCTCTTCTTCTGTCAATAACCATTCCATTACTTGACCTCCTTGTTCTTTCCGTACTATTTTACTTGATATGCCGTAGCTTCATCCAATAATACCAAAGCCAAACCTTGTTATCCAGCTCACACTTGTGCTGAGGATTTGACAATCTCAAATCGAGACTGCCCGTAATCAGGATTTTCCCCTTCTATTGTCCAGTTCTTTGCTTTGATTGTCGTCAGTTGTGCATTTTCGATTCACCTCTGTCGAGATTGAGCGCAAGCCTGCACTTTGCTATTGAGCCCAGTTACCGCTATCGTCCGCAGGCGCAATTCCAACAATGGGACTCATGCTGTAGTGCTGGCAATGCAGCAGGCGGTTACCTCACCGGGCGAGGTAGAAGCACCTGAGGCTTTCCCGGCATAGCTACTGCTGTTGTGATGTCTTCCATTTCACTCTGTTTCAATATGTGATTGAGGTTGAGGCAGGGCTGAAAGGTGGGGTATCGACGGCTAGCTTTGTAACGTGAGTTGGTCTGAGAAGAGTGTGTACATGAGTTCTGGCCACATGTTTCGCCAGCCAGGAGCAACTGAGAGGTCGTCAGTGGCAGAGAACCCTAACCGAGGAGTTCACCGCACATACTGAGATTTCAGGAATCGGCATGGCGGGTGACGCAGTTGGCCGAGTCAGCCTGCTCTACTAAATGTTGAAGGGGGTTCAATATGGCGTTCAAAGTACCGAAGCGCAACGAAAAGGTTTTCGCGTGCGGCCTGGGGCACAATAGGGAAACGTTTGCGAGGTTCGAGTTCTGCCCTGACTGCGGCACGAGAATTGGACAGGAGGAAATGGAGGTGGAGGAGCTGTGCTGCGACCTGTGTCTTTCCCCCGTAAGTCCGGCCTGAAGTTTCTGCCCACACTGTGTCGTGCCACGTGGGCTTTGTCAGTAATACCAGCGCTTCTGTCGCTGATACTAGCATTCCCCATAATGAGGAGAAAGCACGTTAGCGAGATACAGGATTTCGGTTCATCCGTGAGGGTTACAATTACGACAACGGTGCGGGTTCCATCTTTGCCCCCAGAGCAGGTCAACAATGATGAGAGTGGAATCCTTAACCAATGGCAAGTTCGAACAAGTTGCGAAGAGAGTAATCATAACCGCGAACGTGCTAGCAGTAATAGTTGCGCCAATTGGCTGTGAGTCACGAGCTCTCACTACGGTTTCTGGAACATCAACAAGGAGAATGGGCTTATACAAGGGTTAAGGTTTCACCTAGATTTAGGGGAATATGGCAACCTGTATGGCGCTTTTGACCCTCCGAAATAGACGTGTTTGCCACCGCAAGGCCATTTGCGAGACCTTAAGAAGCAAGCGATACCTTGACCTAAAACACTCATACCTACTACTTGCCAGCTGGGTTGAGGTAACATTGGTAGAACTCTATGGTTCCAGGAGATAGTTCTTCTCTGCGGGACTCCATGAATCTGCTTAACAGTAGCTCAGAATTGATTTGCAGTTCTGTATTCGGCGAGGCATTTTCGGGCAGGTGCTGTACCTCCTGAGCTACGTCGGCTCGACAGACATCCTGGGTTTACGCTGCCTGTAGTGTCAAGCGAGTTAGCTTTGACCACCGGGCTTGATCAATGGAATATGGGCGGCGCAAAGGGGGCATTCCTCAGGCGAATAAACTGTAGTTGGAACATGGATGCAACTAAAGAGGGGTACTCCGAGGTCTATCTCTTTACCGCTACGGTTTACAAGTACTCCGATTCCAATGACAACTCCACCAAGTCTATCTATGGCACTCATTGTCTCTTTGATTGAGCTTCCAGTAGTCAGGACATCATCAACAACGAGAATACTTTCGCCGGGCGCAATGTCGAAATCGCGTCGAAATATCCTTATCTCTCCCATTTTTTCTGCAAAGATACTCCTTACTCCTAGTTGCCGTGCGGTCTCAAAAGCAAGAATAATGCCGCCTGTAGTCGGTCCAACAACCAGGTCTATTCTTCTATGTTTGAAATGCTGAACAATAAGGCGACACAGGCGCTCGGTGTACTTTGGGTATTGCAGGATGCGAAACTTCTCCCAATATATAGATGAATGTAGTCCAGAGGCGAGCAGGAAGTGCCCTTCCTTTACCGCTCCGCTCATTTTGAATATCTTCAGTAAGTCGCCACTCAAGTTACCGCCGAATCGAGTTCAAAAGCATCTCCTGCGACTCCACCTTGTGATTCAGCTCTGGGTAGCTATATTGTTTTATTGGTCCCCACTTGTTCAGTGGCCAATAGACTAACCAGGCTTCGCCAATGACGTTTTCACGCGGCACTGTCCAGCCGCCGTGTGAGTCATTGGAGTTATTACGGTTATCACCGAGGACAAAGTATTCACCCTGGGGTATTACCTTGGGTGCCATAGTGTAACTGGGTGGCTCTTTAATGTATTCTTCTGTCAAAGAGATGCCATTTATGAAAACCTTGCCATCCCTAACCTCCACTGTCTCGTCGGGAAGACCGATGACTCGCTTGATATAGGGATATTGTGAGCTGATAGGTGGGTCAAAGACAATCACATCACCCCGGTCGGGATCTGAGAAGAAATAACTTGCCTTGCTGACCATTAGCCATTCACCCTCCTCAATGTTTGGCAGCATACAAGAATATTGCACTGTGTAGGCTTGCACGGTAACTCGAAGGAGCGCGAAAATAGCCACGGCTATCAGGATAGTTATGCCAATTTCACGCAGGATTTTCATTTGCGAACCCTATTCTATCACTGAAAGTAAACCAGAAGTCAATCTGTTCGTTATAACAAGGTAAGAAATAACTTGTGGAAGGAGGTAAACTCATGAATTGGGGATGGACGAATCCCTAGTTACGTAATGTAGAATATAGAGAAAGGAGGTTTAGATGAAGAATACTTGGTGGGTGATTCCCTGCTTGGTAGTAGTGTTGGCACTGGGTGCTGTTGGATGTGCGCGGGGAGGTAGCGTTACTGTCGCGCCACAGCAGCAAACCGGAATATGGGTTACGGGCCAAGGTGAAGCAACGGCCGTTCCTGACATAGCCGAGTTGCGCCTCGGCATTGAGGTTCAGGCGGATACCGTAGCCGAAGCTCAAGGACAGGCAAGCGAGGCAATGGATAAGGTGCAGCAGGCGTTGAAAGACAATGGCGTAGCTGAGAAAGATATCCAGACGCAGCAATTCAGTATCTATCCCGTGACGAAATGGATTAGCGACAGAGATGAGCAGGAGATTATTGGCTATCGAGTGACTAACATAGTAGTTGCCAAGATAAGGGAGATCGACGAAGCTGGTGCTATTATTGATGCTGTAGCCGAGGCTGGCGGTGACTTTACTAGGATTCAGGGCATAAGCTTCGATGTAGACGATCGAACCCCATACTATGAGGAGGCACGAAGCAAGGCGTTCGAGGATGCTAGTAACAAAGCAAAGCAATTGGCCGAGCTAGCTGGCGTTGGACTAGGCAAAGCAACCTTTGTTTCTGAAAGCGGGGCCTATTTGCCGGTGCGTATGGTGGATTTCTCTGCCGAAGCTGGCGTGCCTGGTGGTGCCACTCCTATTAGCCCTGGCGAACTGGAAATAACGGTCTATGTCCAGGTCATCTATGAAATAGTTTAGCTGTGTGAAGGATTGATATCTTCCCCCCCCGGGCCTTCTAGGCCCGAGGGGGTTTTTGTTTGACTTGTTTTTGCACTTTGCTGAGTGCTAGTGTTAGAATGCTAGAGAGGTGGTGCTTAGCCATCGGTCGATCAAACAGGAGATTGCTAAGGGCGCGATAGTCATCGAGCATCTGAATATCGATTGCATTCAGCCCGCTAGCCTTGACATCGACTTGGATAATAAACTTCTCGTGTTCAAAACTTGGCGTTATCCTTTTTACGTCGATGTGTCAAACAGAGCATGGCTGATCTTACCGAGCCTGTGAAGATTGAAGAGGATAAACCATTTTTTCTGAATGCAGGGGAGTTTGTCTTAGCTGGTACCCTGAAATCAATTACCTTCCCTGATGACATAGTGGCAAGGCTTCAGGGGAAGAGTTCTGTGGGCGGGATTGGGCTTCTGATTCATTCTACTGCTGGCTATGTAAGTCCTGGATGGCAAGGACATCTTACCCTTGAACTATCCAGTGTAGCTAAGTTGCCCATGACTCTCTACCATAAGATGAAGATCGGCCAATTATCCTTTCTCCGCTTGACTTGTCCTGCGGAAAGGCTATATGGTTCACTTGGTTTGGGGAGCAAATACCAAGGGCGAAGCGAACCCAGTGTCACTAGGTACTATGAGGAATTTGCCGGGGAGCGCTAGATGCTAGTGCCAAGCATCGAGTGTATGGAATGCGCTCTAGCCTTGGCGAAATTGGCTGTGGGATATGCCAGCCCTAATCCTGCAGTTGGAGCGGTAATTGTCAAAGACGGGCTCATAGTAGGCATGGGGTATACGCAACCTCCCGGTTCCGACCATGCTGAGATAGTGGCGCTTCGTCAGGCGGGTGACAGGGCAAAAGGGGCTACCATGTATGTCACTCTAGAGCCTTGCTGCCACTATGGGCGTACCCCACCTTGTACAAGGGCAATAATCGAGGCAGGCATTTCGGAAGTCCATGTGGCCATTGTTGATCCCAACCCTATGGTGTCAGGTCGTGGTGTAAGCGAACTAGAAAAAGACGGCATTAAGACTTACATTGGCGAGCTTGAGGAAGAGGCTCGTGAGACAAATGAAGCCTACATCAAATTCGTTACTACGGGGTTGCCTTTTGTTATTGCCAAATTTGCTATGAGCCTTGATGGTAAGATTGCTACTAAAACCGGCGAGTCTGAGTGGATCAGCAATGAACAGGCGAGGAGATATGTGCACAGCCTGCGTCATGGAGTTGACGCTATCATGGTGGGGGTGAACACTGCTATTGTTGATGACCCAAGACTTACAGCCGTAGGTTGCTGTGGTAAAGGTGGGAGGGCAAAAAAGCAACCCCTCCGTTTGGTTGTCGATAGCAAGGGAAGGATTCCGTTAGAGGCACAGGTTTTCAAACAGCCTGGCAAAACCTTAGTGGTGACGGTGAAGCCCCTTGATCCAGGAAAGTGCAAGAAATTCGCTGAGATAGGAGCCGAGGTGCTTGAGTTGCCTCAAGAGGGGGGGCTAGTAGATTTGCGGGCATTATTCAAGGCATTGGGGGAACGAGAAGTCCTCAGCGTTTTGGTGGAGGGAGGCAGCAAGGTTTTTGGTTCGCTTTTTGATGGTCATTCAGTAGATAAGGTTCTGGCTTTCATTTCACCAATTATCATCGGTGGCGATGAAGCCAGGACTGCGGTAGGGGGGAATGGAGTGGGTAACTTGGTCGAGGCTTTACGGCTTAGCCGTGTTAATGTTGAAAGCTTTGGTGATAATGTATTAGTCAGCGGATATGTGAGCAAATAGATGTTTACCGGCATAGTTGAGGAGATTGGCGGGACTAGAGAGGCAGATCCAAATTGCCTGGTCATTGATGCTAATAAGGTGCTTGAAGGGACAATGGTTGGTGATAGCATAGCCGTTAACGGAGTTTGTTTGACGGTTGCTTCCTTAGGTAATGGCACATTTGGCGTCAATGTTATGCCTGAGACGCTGCGGCGTAGCAACCTTGGTGGTCTTTGCTGTGGTGATGGCGTAAATCTGGAGAGAGCGCTAGAATTCGGTGGACGTCTCGGTGGCCATCTAGTATTGGGACATGTTGATGGTCTGGGAAGAGTAATGTCGGTAACGCATGAGGAATGTGCTAGGATTGTGAGAATTTCAGCGCCTGCGAGGCTGATGCCTTGCATGGCTGAAAAGGGGTTCATTGCTGTAGATGGCGTAAGCCTTACCATCGTTGACTTCAATGAGTGTTCTTTCGGTGTCTCCTTGGTGGCCTACACTTTGGAACACACCACCCTGGGTGGTAAAAGGCCGGGCGATATGGTAAATTTGGAGGTGGATATCATAGCCAAGTATGTAGAGCGTCTTAAGGAAAGGCGCAGTGAGGGTTTGACCCTAGAATTCCTTCAGGAATATGGGTTTTCGTAAGAGGAGTCTAGGCAAGTGTTAGCGACTATTTCAGAGGCAATTGAAGACATAAAGGCAGGGAACTTCATCATCATCATCGATGATGAGAATCGCGAGAACGAGGGCGATTTAGCGATAGGTGCAGAGAAAATCACCCCTGAGGGCGTAAATTTCATGGCTAAGCATGCACGTGGCCTAATTTGCCTCCCAATTATTGGGCAAAGGTTGGACGAATTAGGTATACCGCTAATGGTTCAGGACAATACTTCGAGATACTCGACTGCGTTTACGGTGTCCGTGGAGGCAAAGCACAAAGTCAGTACCGGGATTTCTGCCTTTGATAGAGCACAAACCATAAAAACGATGCTCAACCCAGATACTGCGCCGGATGACTTGGTCCAACCAGGACATATATTCCCTATTCGAGCCAGGGATGGTGGAGTATTAGTACGTGCGGGACATACCGAGGCTGTTGTTGATCTAGCTAGGTTCGCCGGCCTCTATCCCGCTGGCGTCATCTGTGAGATTATGAACGAAGATGGCTCTATGGCGAGATTACCTGAGCTTGAGATCATGGCTGCTGAGTATGGTTTTAGGATCGTGAGCATTGCTGATTTGATTGCTTATCGCCGTCATCACGAGAGACTGATAGAAAGGGTTGCTGACGCCAAACTACCCACCAAATTTGGTGAATTTTGGACTATAGCTTATAGGAGTAATGTTGATCCAGATGAGCATATTGCTCTGGTCAGGGGCGATATTTCGGATCATGAACCGGTGCTAGTACGTGTTCATAGTGAATGTCTTACTGGCGATGTTTTTGGGAGTCTGAGGTGTGACTGTGGTGATCAGATTACGCTGGCGATGGAGGCTATTGCTACAGAGGGCAGAGGAGTCTTCCTTTATATGAGGCAAGAGGGGAGAGGAGTCGGTTTACATAATAAGATCCGCGCCTATGCTCTTCAAGATGAAGGAATGGATACTGTAGAAGCCAACAAGGCCTTGGGCTTTGCCCCCGATTTAAGGGATTATGGGATTGGTGCTCAGATACTGGCTGATTTGGGCTTACACAATATTCGACTGCTTACCAATAACCCCAGGAAAGTAATTGGATTGGCAAGCTATGGACTCAAGATAGTGGAGACTGTCCCACTCGTAGCTCCATCGAACCCGTATAATATCCATTACTTGGAAACAAAGCAAAACAAGCTCGGGCACCTTTTGAATATGAACGACGCTGGAGGCTCTGAAGGCAATGGCTAAGAATTATCAAGGTCTGCTGATAGGCAAAGGTCGTAAGTTTGCTGTAGTTGTTTCCCGATTCAATGATCTAATAACTACTAGGCTGCTTGAGGGCGCAAGAGATGCTTTGTTGCGTCATGGCGTTGAGGAGGAGGATATTGATGTTGCTTGGACACCCGGTTGTTTTGAAATCCCGCTGATAGCAAAGAAAATGGCGCAGAGTGGTAAATACCATGCCGTAATATGCCTTGGGGCTGTGATTCGTGGTGGCACTCCACACTTTGATTATGTAGCCTCTGAGGTGAACAGAGGAATTGCTAGGGTGAGTCTAGATACTGGCTTGCCGCTAGCACAAGGTATAATCACTGCCGATACTTTAGAGCAAGCTATTCAGAGGGCTGGGGCCAAGGAAGGCAACAAGGGTTTCAGTGCTGCACTAAGCGCTATCGAGATGGCGAATTTAGTGCAGGAATGGAGGGAGTAAGGCCTATTCGCTAACCTTCCAAACTGTATCGCCCGGCCTTACTCTTTCAGCGACTTTCACGCCAACAAGGTCACCGGGCTTACCTTGGGTGACGTCAACCCGTTCAATTTGCATGGACTCTACAATAAGCTCCATATCCGTGGTGTGGCCTTTGATATGAATCTTGTCCCCTACATTTAGTGTCCCGCTCAGCTCAATTCCAGCTACCACAGGCTTGGCGAAGAAATCTGTCACGGTGCCAACTTGTACCTCTGGCATATCCAAACACCTCCTTGTAACAAATACTTTATATCTTTCATCGCTATAAATCAACATGGCAGTCCTCCCTTATCGGTCTATTGGAGAAGGATGCTCCTGGGGTTTGTACCGTCTCGCGGCTGTTTCCACACAATTTGACAAAGAGCCTCATTTATCTTGACAGTTGCGCTAATTGAGCTTATGATAGCGATATTCGGTAAACCTGATGGGAGGTAATGATTATGTCTGAAGAGGAAGTAGGACGACCATACAGGTGGGAGGAGGTACTTTCTTTTGACCGCTTGAAGAGAGCCATGACGGGCAGGGTTCTAGACAAGGTAGAGAGGCTATGGCAGGGGAATGAGCCTATAAGTCCTGAGCAGATCAGTGAAGCGATTACCGATGAGTGGCAGAAGGTTAAGGACGCAGTGAGGTCTTCGCCAGCAGCTCGGGATGCCTTTCGCAAATTCCTGGAACGCACTGTATCTGAGGAGATAGATAAACTGATACAAAGAGACAAAACTGAGCTGGAATCTTTTGGCGTAGTTGAGAGGAGCCTGTAGTAGCTTCAAATGGACAAGGGTGATCCGGCTGTAAGAGTTGATGGTCAGTTCACCACGGAGCAGGTAACTAGGCGCCTCAATATGTTGGACGAGAGGCTTGATAATCTAGACTCTGTGGTTACTTCCTTGGTGGAAAAGGTGATGCGACCGCCTCTTGTGATGGAGATCTTATGCCCCAAATGCGGTCAGATCATACAGATCAACGTTACAAGCAATGCCAGGTTAAAGGGCTAGACGCCTCAGTTTGCGTGTAGCCGACGTTGCAAGGTTGCAGGTCTATATTTGGTCTGTATAGGTATATCTGGTGTAACGGTTGAGAGGGGCGGTTAGCTCAGTGGTTAGAGTGCTGCGTTGACATCGCAGAGGTCACTGGTTCAAATCCAGTACCGCCCACCAT
Organism: uncultured Dehalococcoidales bacterium; assembly: GCA_964453875.1. Lineage (GTDB taxonomy): Bacteria > Chloroflexota > Dehalococcoidia > GIF9 > AB-539-J10 > JADFUX01. The sequence goes on along the minus strand of CAYVSN010000005.1, from coordinate 2,862 downwards.
ATCCAATAGTTTCTAGACCTTCCGGCTTGCCTGTAATCACGCGGGAGGACGCTTAGTTCTACCTCAAATAGCTTGCCATCCCTAAGACAGATGTTCTTGCCTGTGGTGTTACAAGGCGGTCGTCTTTTATCAGGCGGTTATCACCAGCGTCTTCGAGGTGCAGAGAATGCCTTAGCTTCTCATGGGGCGAACACAGCTGGTGCCCTGGATCTGCCTCTGGCAGGCAACCATTACCTCTTACATTGACGCTGTGAAATGGTGGGGTTGAGGAGTGATTGTGGGTTCGGCATGGGTCTGTGATGACTGGAGCTGCACCGGGTGGTAGGTTTTTCCGGTGCTGTCCGATGATCCTTTCTTGCTCCGACGTGGAGATTAACTGAGGAAAGTCGGGCATTTGCTACAGGTCGTGACTTGTGTTACATTAGCACGTCAGATGAAAGAATCTTTATCTGTTTAGGCCTTGCTCAAGTTATTGGCACAACATAATCGGGACTATATTGCGTGTTGCCGTTGATGGGGTGAAAAGCGAGTATCTAGTACGGCCGACCTAGGTCTGAAGACAAAACGAGAGGATCAGCAGTGATCATTGTAGGAGAGAAAATCAACACCAGTCGGAAAAGCATTGAAGAAGCTGTGGAGAAACAGGATGCTGCGTTCATCACCAAGGTGGCCCGGGATCAGGCTGAAGCTGGAGCCCATTACATTGATGTAAACGCTGGGACTTTTGTGGACCGAGAGGTTGATTGCCTCTGCTGGCTGGTCGAGACGGTACAAAATGAAGTGGAGCTGCCCTTATCTTTGGACAGTCCCAATCCCAAGGCGTTGTCGGAAGCGATGAAACGCCACAAAGGCGAACCCATGATCAATTCCATTTCACTGGAAGAAGACCGCTTTCAATCCCTTCTTCCTGTAATCACTTCTCAGCCTTGTCATGTGGTCGCTCTGTGCATGGCTCAAACATCGATGCCCACCACCGTAGAAGAAAGAGTCCAGGTTGCATCGGAACTTATCAAGAAGCTGACCGATGAAGGGATTCCTCTGGAAAAGATCTATGTGGACCCGCTAGTGCAGCCTGTTAGTGTGGACACTCGTATGGGAATTGCCACTCTTGAAGCTATCAATAGAATCATGAACGATTTCCCTGGCGTGAATACCATCTGTGGCCTTTCCAACATCTCCTTCGGTCTCCCGGTACGGCGCCTAATCAACCGCAACTTTCTGGCTCTCTGCATGTCCTATGGTCTATCTGCTGCCATTTTCGACCCGACGGACAAGCAGCTCATGGCAAGCCTCCTCGCGGTTGAGATGCTTCTCGGCCGGGATGAATACTGCGAAAACTTCATTGACGCCTACCAAAATGGCCGCATTGTCGGAGGCTAGTTTTGCCGTTTGGATTTGAATGAAACAATCTCAGGGAGGTTGAATATGAGTGACTTCAAGGCATTGACTGAATCTGTGATCAAGGCAGACATCAAGACGGCTGTGGCGGAGACTCAGAGCGCCCTGGAGGCTGGCAGCCGTGTTCAGGACATTGTTGATAACGGGCTGATTGCCGCCATGGATGAGGTTGGCGACAGGTTTTCCAAGGGGCTGATATTCGTACCCCAGATGTTGCGCTCTGCCAAGACTATGAAAGAATGCATGAAAGTGCTCGAGCCGCTCTTTGAGGAAGGTCATGTCACCTCTAAGGGAAAGGTGGTGATTGGGACAGTGAAGGGCGACTTGCACGACATCGGCAAGAACCTGGTTGCCATGATGATGGAGGGCGCAGGATTCACGATAACAGATCTGGGAGTAGATGTCTCTCCCGAGAAGTTTGTGCAAAAGGCGCAAGAAGTAGAACCGGACATCGTAGGCATGTCGGCGTTGCTCTCCACCACTATGCCAGCCATGCCTCAGACCATCGAGGCTTTGGAGAAAGCCGGGATGAGGGATAAAGTCAGGGTGATGATTGGTGGTGCACCCGTTACTGAAAAGTATGCCCGCGAGATCAAGGCAGACTCTTATGCGTCTGATGCAGGTTCCGCTGTGAGCAAAGCCAAAGAGTTGCTTGGCATTTCCTGAGAAATTTTTCCGTCATAGAGGAGGGAACCATGAAGGCGATGGAGATCCCCACCTTTCAGCCTAGGCTGAAAGTCTTGAACCGTGAACAGGCGTTGGCAATCCACGCGGCTGCTTTGGAAATCCTGGAGAAGATAGGGTTTAAGATGGAGCACTGTGGCGCTCTAGAAATGCTCACTGATGCTGGATGTAAGGTTTCTAACGGTGACTGGGTTAGGCTACCCGCTTACCTTGTTGAAGAGGCCCTAAGGTCCGCTCCCAGGCAGATTGCCCTTCATGACCAGAAGGGCAACAGGACGATGCCTCTAGTTAACGGCAACTCTTTCTATGGCACAGGTTCGGACGCCATCTTCACTTTGGATTTGGAGACCGGCGCGCGGCGTCGGACTGTCTTGAAAGACGCCGCCAATTTTGCCAGGCTGGTGGACGGACTTGAGAACATGGCCTTTGCTATGTCTATGGCCAACCCTGAGGATGTTCCCGTCGGAGATATCTACGTTTATGTTTTTGCCGAGATGGTCAAAAACACCAACAAACCCATCGTTTTCATTGCAGACAGCGGCAGGGACATTGCTAGAATCTACGAGATGGCTTGCCATGTGGTGGGGGGTGAAGGAGAGCTTCAGAAGAGGCCGTTTGTGGCCAACTACTCAGAGGCCATCAGCCCGTTGCGCTTTCCCCAAAACGTTATGGAAAAGCTGATTTTCTGCGCCCAAAAGAGGATACCCATCTGCCTTCCGTCAGGCTCCAACGCCGGAGGCGGAGCCCCGGTTACACTTGCCGGAGCCATGGCTTTAGGGA
>CAYVSN010000004.1:0-15340 GCA_964453875.1 uncultured Dehalococcoidales bacterium | reverse complement strand
CAGAACTCCTCTTTTGTTGACCATTACCTTGATGTGCCCTTTGACTTGTCCAAAGTCATGTTTGTCACCACAGGTAACATTGTCGACCCCGTTCCTCCAGCCCTGTTAGATAGAATGGAGGTAATTGAGCTACCCGGCTACACGGAGGATGAGAAGCTCCATATTGCTAAGAGGTTTCTTATTCCCAAGCAGCTCAATGAGAATGGGCTAACTCCACAGCAGCTTGAGATTGGTGATGAAGCTGTGCTTGTCATTATCCGGAACTATACCAGGGAAGCGGGATTGAGAAATTTGGAACGCGAGATTGGCACTATCTGTCGAAAAGTTGCCCGCCAGATAGCTGAAGGAAAGGAAGAGCCAACCACGGTTACGCCGGACAAGCTCCATGACTACCTTGGAGCTGAGAGATTCCGTTACCAAATAGCAGAGGAAGCTGACGAGGTAGGTGTAGCTACTGGGTTGGCGTGGACACCAACAGGCGGCGATATCATCCTTGTTGAAGCTACGCTGGTCCCTGGGAAAGGCAATCTTACTCTTACAGGCAAATTAGGCGATGTCATGCAAGAGTCGGCACGGGCGGCCCTTACTTATGCTCGCTCTCTGACTGCTGTTCGCGAGGCTCAATTAGTTGTTCCCACTAGCTTCTACGAAGACAATGACGTTCATGTTCACGTGCCTGCCGGAGCTATTCCTAAGGATGGGCCTTCAGCCGGCATCACTATGGCTGTGGCACTGATTTCAGCCGTGACGGGGCGTTCGGTAAGCAAAGATATCGGTATGACTGGCGAAATCACACTGAGGGGCAAGATACTCCCTGTCGGTGGCATTAGGGACAAGGTACTGGCAGCTCACCGTGCTGGGCTTAGGAAAGTAATCTTGCCCAAGGAGAACGAAAAGGATTTGGAGGAAGTTCCTCAGCAGGTCAAGGAAGAGCTGCAATTTGTCTTTGCAGATAGAATCGACGAGGCACTGGAGGCTGCCTTAAAGGACTCACGGGAAGTGCTTTAGAATGAAGCTAATTCTGATTTCCGGAGCCGGAGGCACGGCGGAATTCTGGCGGTATCAAACAGAGTATTTCCCCAACGCTGAAGCTATCAATCTCCCGGGTCACCCGCACGGCGAGCTTTGCACCAGCGTTGAGGATTACACCGATTGGCTATGGAGCTACATCCTAGACCGAGGATATTCACCGCCAGTCTTAGCTGGTCATTCCATGGGTGGAGCGGTTGTCCAGATGTATGCTCTGAAATACCCTAGAGATATCGCGGGGCTAGTTCTTATTGGCACTGGTGCCAGGTTGCGGGTGGCTCCACAAATCCTCTCCCTAGTTCAGGAGGGCATAGAAAATCCTTCTGTCTGGGTGGAGAATTTCCTCGAAGTGCAATTTGGTCGTATTGACCTAGTGATGAAGAAGGAACTGACAAACAAGGCACTTGAACTTGGGGCCAAAGTACAGCTAAGCGATATGCTTTGTTGTGACAAGTTTGACATGATGGATAGCGTTCACCAAATTGAAGTCCCCACGTTGATCCTGTGTGGCAGCCAGGATGAGATGACACCGCCAAAGTATAGCTCTTACTTAGCTGCTAGAATCAAAGGGTCCGACCTGACCGTGATCGATGGTGGCGCTCACTTTGTTTTTGCAGAAAAGCCTGAGGCTGTTAACCAAGCTATTGAGCTATTTATAAACAGCCTTTAACATGGGAGTTCGTTCAGCATATTGTGTTTATTTCGGCAACTCGCTTGCCACCTTTGCAACCCGCAACTGTTGCATTTGCCGTAACGGCAATCCGGGGTCTCTTTCCCTTGCCAAAGATTGCCATACTCCCTCTCAAGGAACTCAGTAGTCACCCCGACATCAATATGATTCCAGGGTAGTAGTTCATCCAAGGATCGCTCTCGATTAGCATAGAAAGCAATATCAAGTCCACATTCCTCAAAAGAATCAAGCCACTTTTGATAATGGAAGTGTTCGCTCCAAGCGTCAAACCTGCAGCCTAGTCGCCAAGCTCGGTGCATCACTTTTCCTAATCGGCGATCACCGCGAGACAGGGCTGCCTCAAGTCTGCTGGCTTTTGGGTCCTGCCAGGATAGACTGATTTGCTCTCGGCGCAGCCTTTGCTGTAATAGCGCACGTTTATGAGTTAATTGCTCTTCAAGTTCCTGTGCCAGCCATTGAAAAGGAGTATGAGGCTTAGGAATAAGGGTTGACAAGCCAATCCTCAGCTTGGGACGTCTCCTATCGTCTCTTCGCAAATGGCATATCTTTTGCGCTAGTTCAGCAATGCTTTCTATGTCATCCATGGCTTCCGTAGGCAATCCCATCATGAAATATAGTTTGATGCTTGCCACACCTTTGTCGAAAAGGCTAGCCATGACATCCAATATGAGTGCTCCGGATATGCTCTTGTTAATGACGCGACGCAATCTTTCGCTTCCAGCCTCAGGGGCAAAAGTCAAATTGATTCTGCCCTGGGGCAACAACGAATCTATCAGGCGAGTTACCTTCTCGTCTAGTCGAAGGCTGGGCAAGGACAGCATTAGACCATCCTTATGGTGTTGTTGTGACAGCTTGGTGACGAGCTCTTCGATGTGCGGATAATCTCCAGTGCTTAAGGAAAGCAGAGATATCTCGCTGTAACCGCAGTTGGCGCAGATCTTGCTTACCTCATCTATTACTTGTTGTTGCCCGCGTTCTCGCACTGGTCGATAGATCGTCCCGGCCTGGCAGAAACGGCAGCCTTGACTGCAGCCCCGTTGGATTTCTATGGAGCCATGGTCATGCACTACTTCGACGTAAGGGATGATGGGCTTGGCGAAGTGAGGTAAAAGCTCAGGCACTATCCTGCGCTCGATCTTTAGCTTAGCTTCAGATACCTTAGGTGTAAAGCTGCCTACCAGGCCAGCTTCTGTGTAACACACTTCGTATAAACTAGGAGCATAGACGCCTTTGAGTTTAGCTGCTTGCCGTACTAGTTCCCTTGCATTGCCCTTATACGCCCGGATGACTTCGAGTAGCTCGAGTATTATTTCTTCCCCTTCACCGATTACAAACAGGTCAATGAAGTCAGCCATTGGTTCGGGATTAAGAGCACAACTACCCCCTGCTATTACCAAAGGATAAGGATATCCCCTTTGGGAGCTAAACAAGGGGATTTGACCTAACTCGAGGATGTTTAGAACATTAGTATAGGTAAGCTCATAGCCCAAGGAGAAGGCGATAACGTCAAATTCCTTTAGCGGATGTTTGGATTCCAGGCTAAACAACGGAATGCTTCGTTTCCGTAGGATCGCCTCCATATCTACCCAGGGGGCATAGACCCTTTCTGCTAGAACATCTGCCTGGCTATTGAGTATTTCGTAGAGGATAGGCAACGCCAGGTTTGACATCCCGATTTCATAAATGTCAGGATAGCACAATGCAATCCTGATAGGGGTTATGTCCCAATCTTTAGTAATGCTGTTCCATTCACCGCCCGTATAGCGAGCAGGTCTGGAGACTTGGTACAAGATGCTGCCAAAGCCTTCCATCCCGTAATCCGTTAGCTTGAGCATTATAGCCCGTCATGGTTCTACCTTCAAGAGTAGAGATAGCGTCTAGGGGCCTTGCCCTTTGTCATTCTGCGCCTCATGGGCGAAGGACGCCTTATAGACTCCTCGCTTTGCTCAGAGCGTCAATCTACCGTTAATCCACTTTGTTGAACAAACAATGTTGACATAGTTATTGGTTTGTGTTTAAATCTAATTCAGCGTCCACTGCAGGCGATGGCCTAAAGGTTTCTGAGCAGCCGGCTAGCTAATGTTGGGCCTCAAAGGAGGTGGGCAAAGCTAGGTGGCTTTTTAATTGCGTCCAGTGTTAGGGGGATTGTAGAAATGCCGACAGTTAATCAGCTTGTTCGCAAGGGGCGGCAGAAGCCTGTGAAGCGAACCAAGGCTCCAGCGTTGCATTTCAGCCATAATGCGCTTAAGAATGAGACCAAGCGGAATACAGGCTCACCGCAGAAACGAGGAGTCTGCCTCCAGGTTAAGACCGTCACTCCCAAGAAGCCCAATTCGGCCTTGCGCAAAGTAGCCCGCGTAAGGTTGACTAGTGGTATAGAGGTGAACGCTTATATCCCAGGCGAAGGTCATAATTTGCAGGAGCACTCGGTGGTCCTAATCCGCGGTGGAAGAGTGAAGGACGTCCCCGGGATCCGCTATCATGTTATTCGTGGCACCTTAGATGCTGAAGGCGTGGCTAATCGGCGACAAGGCCGTAGTAGGTACGGATCCAAGAAACCCAAAAGAAGTTAAGGAATTCTGAGCCATTAAATGCCAAGAAGAGCCAAGAAAGTAGCGAGAAGAGTATTGCCGCCCGATGCTAGGTATGGTAGCGTCACTGTGGCTAGACTTATTAACAAGGTTATGTTAGGTGGGAAAAAGGCTACGGCCCAGCGTATTGTTTATGACGCTTTGCAACTTGCTAGCCAAAGGTTGAGTGATAAACCTGCAGAAGTTCTGGATCGGGCAATGGGAAATGCGACGCCGCTGCTCATGGTTAAGTCGCGCCGTGTTGGAGGTGCTACTTACCAAGTTCCACTTGAAGTTAAGGCTGACCGTGGTCGTTCTTTAGCAATGAAGTGGCTAGTTGCCTCAGCAAGGGCACGCAGTGGTAAATCTATGGCGGAGAAGCTGGGTACTGAGCTAGTCGATGCCGCTAATAGGCAGGGAGCAACGATCAAGAAGCGTGACGATGCTCACAGGATGGCAGAGGCTAATAAGGCCTTTGCTCATTATCGCTGGTGAGGGACTGTGCTAAGAACAGCATTTACAGTGGAAGATATGGCTATGTCACAAACTTTCCCCATTGAAAAAGTCCGTAACATTGGAATTATCGCTCATATAGATGCGGGCAAGACTACCACGACTGAGAGGATTCTTTACCTTACAGGGCGCACCTATAAGATAGGTAAGGTAGATGAGGGAACGGCCGTGATGGACTGGATGCAGCAAGAGCGCGAGCGGGGCATTACCATCGTATCGGCAGCCACAACCTGCTATTGGCGTGAGCATCGCATTAACATTATCGATACCCCAGGACACGTTGATTTTACTGCTGAGGTGGAACGTAGTCTTCGAGTGTTAGATGGTGGCATTGTAATCCTAGATGCTGTAGCTGGTGTCGAAGCCCAATCGGAAACGGTGTGGCGTCAAGCAGACAAGTATCGGGTCCCAAGAATCTGCTTTGTTAACAAAATGGATCGCCCTGGTGCTGATTTTTGTAATACTGTGAACATGATTGAGGAAAGGTTGCAGACCAAAGCACTACCTATACAGCTTCCGCTAGGAAAAGAAAAAGCTCTGGAAGGTATCATAGACCTTGTGCAAAACAAAGCCTATGCTTTCCCAGACGATCCTTCCTTGTACCCGATAGAGGTAGCCATACCAGAAGATGAAAAAGCCACGGTAGTCAAATACCGCCAGGCATTAAGTGAGCAGTTGGCTGAGAGCGACGAGGACATTATGCTCGCTTACCTAGAGGAGAAAGAAATTGCTATCTCTCGGCTTAAAGCGGCTATCAGAAGGCTGACTATTGCAAACCAGATAGTACCTGTTCTTTGCGGCAGCGCCTTGAGGAATAGAGGAATCCAGCCCTTGCTTGATGCCATCGGGGATTACCTTCCTTCACCCGTAGATGTGCCGTCAACTCCTGCTACTGATCTTAGGACAGGCGAGCAAATCCTTTGCCAAGCGAGTGACAGAGCACCCTTTGCAGCTTTGGCCTTCAAGGTGGTTTCTGATCCTTTCGTGGGTAGGCTAGTTTATTTCAGGGTCTATTCCGGCAAGATAGCTGCTGGAGCACAAGTCTTTAACCCCACCACAGGTGAGAAGGAGAGGTTAGGAAGATTATTTACTATGCATGCGAATCATCGGGAAGAAGTGAAGGAGGTTAGTGCCGGAGATATTGCAGCTACCGTGGGATTGAAGAAAACGTCCACCGGGGATACCTTTTGCGATTTTGCCCAACCCGTTCTGTTCGAGCCTATTTGCTTTCCTGAGCCGGTGCTTTCCATGTCTATTGAACCGAGCAGCAAAGCCGATCAGGGCAAGTTGGATGATGTTCTTGGCAAGCTTGCTCAGGAAGACCCTACGTTTAAAATTCGCAATAACGTGGAAACAGGTCAAACTCTTATCTCTGGAATGGGCGAACTGCACCTTGAAGTATTGATAGAACGTATGTCTCGTGAATTTGGACTGAAGGCGAAGGTTGGAAAGCCGCAAGTAGCTTACAAGGAAACGATTACTATCCCTGTGGAATCGGAAGGGAGATTCATTCGGCAATCAGGCGGCAGAGGGCAATACGGGCATGTTTGGCTTAAGCTCGAGCCCGGTGAACGGGGCAGCGGCTTCCAGTTTCGTGATCAAAATCGGAGTGGGGCTATACCAAAGGAATTCATTGGGCCCGTGGAAGAAGGGGCTAAGGAGGCTTTGCAAAGTGGATTAGCTAGCTACCCCGTAGTTGATGTGAAAGTGAGCTTGTATGATGGCAGCTTCCATGAAGTTGATTCCTCCGATTTGGCTTTCAGGATAGCAGGCTCTATGGCTGTTCGCAATGGCATCAGACAAGCCAAGCCCGTCATTCTCGAACCAATCATGAAGGCGGAGATAATGGCTCCGGTTGAGTTCTTAGGTGACATTATTGGAGATTTGAATTCGCGAAGGGGTAATATTGATAGCATTGAGGCCCACGGTGAGACTTGCGTTGTTCGCTCTTATATTCCTTTGGCGGAAGCCTTCGGCTACGCTAGCGCCCTGAGGTCACTTAGCCAAGGAAGGGCAACCTATGCCATGGAGTTTTGCCATTATCAGGAGGCGCCTGCTAACCTAGCTGAGCAACTTCTGGGGAAAGTTGGAGCGGAGTAGATGCTTAAACAGAGAATTCGTGTCAAAGTCAAGGGGTTTGACCATAAGTTGGTTGACCAGTCAGCGTCACGAATAGTGGAGACAGCTGAGCGCACTGGAGCCATAGTTGTTGGCCCCGTGCCCTTGCCTACCCGCATCGCGAAGTTCTGCGTAATTCGTTCCCCCAATATTGATAAGGACTCAAGGGAGCAATTTGAAATCCGAACTCACAAGCGGCTTATTGATATCTTGCAGCCGACTTCCAAAACGGTGGATGCTTTGAGCCAGCTTGATTTACCCTCAGGCGTAGAAGTAAACATAAGACTATAGCTGAAACTATGATTCAAGGTATTATTGGCAAGAAAATAGGCATCACACGGGTCTTTAGGGAAGACGGAGAGGCAATAGCAGTTACCGCTATTGAGGCCGGCCCCTGCTTTGTTACCCAGATCAAGAGCGCGGGTAAAGAAGGCTACAACGCTGTCCAGTTGGGTTTTGAGGAAGCCAAGAGGCTCAAGTCTAGCGAAAAGGGGCATCTTAAGGGCATACGCCAACTTAGTTTTCTCCGTGAATTCAGAGTGGATGATGTTAGCTTGATTAAGCGAGGAGAACGAGTAGATGTCAGCTTTTTGAGACGGGGGGACATTGTGAATATAAGTGGAACATCCAAGGGGAGAGGCTTCGCCGGCGTTGTGAAACGTCACCATTTTGCCGGTGGACCAAAAACTCATGGTCAATCTGACCGGCATCGTGCCCCCGGCTCTATTGGTGGCGGAACTTTTCCTGGGCGGGTGCTTAAGGGAATGCGTATGGCAGGACATATGGGGAGTAGAAAAGTGACTATAGGTAACCTCAAGGTAATTGAGGTGGAGCCAGCTCGGGATTTGCTCTTGGTTAGCGGGGCGGTGCCTGGGGCTAGAGGGGGGTTGCTAATTATCAATAGGGCATGAGAAAGAGGTGAAGAGTGCAGCTTGCTGTTTATGACGTAAGAGGTGAGATCGTTGAGCACATGGAGGTGAGAGAAGACGTTTTTGCGGTTCCCTTTAATGAAGCGGTGGTCCACCAGGCGATGGTAAGGCAATTGGCCAATAAACGGCAAGGAAATGCAAGCACGAAAACCAGGGGCGAAGTTGAGGGGAGCACTAGAAAGGTCTATCGTCAGAAACATACTGGAAGGGCCAGACGAGGGAGTATAAGGTCGCCTTTGCTTAGAGGTGGTGGAGTGGTTTTTGGCCCCCATCCTCGATGTTATCGCCAGTCTATGCCTAGGAAAATGCGTCGTTTAGCTTTAAGATGCGTGCTGTCTACTAAGGTCAGAGAAGGAGATATTAGAGTAATAGACGATCTCCACTTGGAGATGCCAAAGACAAAGGGAATGGTCGACATCTTATCGGCTCTAGGAGCCGATTCAGCTGCACTGATTGTCACAGCTCAATCCGAACCTAATGTTGTTAAAGCAAGTCAGAATTTGGCTGGCATTAAAGTTTTGCCTTCTCCTTTAGTTAACGTATTGGATTTGCTCTCTCACAAAACGCTGATAGCTACTGTTTCAGCAATGCGAAATATGGAGCAGATTTGGGGAAGAACGATAGTCAAACAGGGGGCCCCCGAAAATTCGGAGAATTTTCGGGGTAAGAGCCATGCATCTTTATGAGGTATTGCGGCATCCTTTGATTACAGAGAAGGCTACTATGCTTCAGGAGGGAGATAAGTATGCCTTCGAAGTAGACCGCAAGGCTAACAAACAGCAAATCAAGGAAGCGGTGGAGCGGTGTTTTGACGTGAAAGTGGCTAAAGTCAACATAATGACTGTCCCAGGGAAGACACGAAGGATGGGTAGAAGGCAAGTGACAAGCCCTTCTTGGAAGAAAGCGATAGTCACTCTGAAATCTGGATACAAAATCGGATTCTTTGAGGGTATCTAGTTTGGGCTCAGTTATCAAGAAGCGGAAGAAAAAGATGGCAAAGCACCAACATAGGAAATTGCTCAGGAGAACCCGCTGGCAGAGGAGGCACCCATAGCTTAAGATAAGAGGGACCTAACTAATGGCGTTAAAAAGTTACAAGCCAACTTCTCCAGGCAGAAGAGGCATGGTTAGTGCTAGTTTTGAGGAACTGACCAAAGTCGCTCCTGAGAAGTCTTTGCTTGTGCCCCTTAGAAAAAAGGCGGGAAGGAATAACCGAGGCGTGATAACAGTTCGTCATCGAGGCGGTGGCGCAAAGCGCAAGCTTCGCATCGTCGATTTTAAGAGAGGGAAGGTTGGCATTCCTGGCAAAGTAGCCTCCATTGAATACGATCCCAACCGCTCAGCTCGAATCGCCCTGATTCACTACGCTGATGGGGAAAAACGCTACATACTTGCTCCTTTGGGTCTTAACTTGGGCGATACCATAAGAGCGGGAGAGGATGCTGAAATGAAACCTGGGAATGCCTTGCCACTGAGTTCTATCCGTTTAGGTACCTTGGTCCACAATGTTGAACTGGAGCCTGGCAAAGGTGGCCAAGTCGTTCACAGCGCTGGAAGCGCCGCTCAGGTTATGAGCAAAGAGGGCAAGTATGCTTTGCTGCGCTTGCCTTCGGGAGAATTGCGCAAGTTTCATAGCAGATGTTGGGCCACTATTGGACAGATAGGCAATGTTGACCATGAGAATATGAAATTGGGCAAAGCGGGGCATAAGAGATGGCTAGGCTTGCGGCCTTCGGTTCGCGGGTCTGCCATGACTCCTCGAGATCATCCTCATGGAGGAGGCGAGGGTAAAGCTCCACTAGGGATGCCACCGAAGACACCTTGGGGGAAGCCAGCTCTAGGTCCTAAGACACGAACACACAGACCATCAGATAGGCTGATCATGAAGAGGCGTAAGGAGGACTAAATGTCGAGATCATCCAAGAAAGGCCCCTTTTGCGATGCTAAATTGCTTAAGAAGGTGGAAATGCTTAACGACTCAGGGGAGAAAGCGGTGATAAAGACTTGGTCTCGTGCCTCTACCATTTTCCCTCAAATGATAGGTCATACTATCGCGGTGCACAATGGCAGGAAGCATGTACCTATCTTTGTCACTGAGAACATGGTAGGATATAAACTGGGGGAGTTCGCGCCCACCAGAACCTTTAGAGGACATATTACTAAAGCTAGGGTAACCGCGCGTCCAAGGAAACAATAAGCAATGAAAGTCAGAGCCATAGCCAAGGATGTCGGTATTTCACCGCGGAAAGTCCGTCTCGCCATAGATGCCGTTAAAGGCAAGAAAGTTGATGAAGCTTTGACTATCCTTAGATTCTTATCTGCACCAACAGGAAAAGCTGTAGCTAAGGTAATTAAGTCTGCAGTTGCCAATGCTGAGAACAACTTTCAAATGGCGCCTTCTGACCTTAGAATTGTTGATATTTACGCCAACCAGGGGCATACGCTGAAAAGGTTTCGGCCACAGGCGAGAGGACGCATAAGTCCCATTCTGAAGCGTTCCAGTCATATTACTGTTTATGTAGCTGAGGAGGAAAAATAATTGGGACAAAAGGTTCACCCGTATGGCTTCAGGCTTGGTGTTATCGTGGATTGGCAGGCTAAATGGTATGCTGAGAGACACTACGCTGAATTGTTGCAGGAAGACCTCAAGCTGCGTCGGGCTGTCGCCAGAAAATACTCGCAAGAAGCTGTCGCTCGAGTGGAGATTGAGCGTCCGGGAGATGATGTATCTATGACTATCTATTCACCTCACCCAGGCATCGTCATTGGGCGAAGTGGGCAACACATAGAGGAACTAAGAGCGAAATTACAGAAGATCGCCAATAGAAGGGTAAGATTAAGCGTTAGAGAAGTTGATTATCCTGAACTCGAAGCTTTCCTAGTGGCGCGGGGCGTAGCTAGACAAATTGAGAACAGAATAGCTTTTCGGCGGGCAATGAAACAAGCAGCTTTTCGAGCCTCTCAGGCCGGTGCCAAAGGAATAAAGATAAAGTGTGCTGGCAGACTCGCAGGAGCTGAAATTGCTCGCACCGAGACACTTCACCAAGGTCAGGTGCCCTTGCACACATTGCGTGCTGAGATTGACTATGGGTTGGCCGAAGCCCATACAGTGATGGGACGTATCGGGGTCAAAGTGTGGATTTACAAAGGTGATGTTCTTCCCGAGGTAACAAGATCTTCGGGCGAAGCAAAGGAGCAGACGGAAAGTGTTACAGCCGAAACGGGTGAAGTACCGCAAAGTTCATAGGGGTAGGTTGAAAGGCAAAGCTCACCGTGGAAATACTGTTAGCTTCGGAGAATTTGGTTTGAGGGCTGAAGGGGGTGCTTGGATTACAGCGAGGCAAATCGAGGCGGCTCGACGTGTCTTGGTGCGTTATTTGCGTCGTGGCGGGCAACTATGGATTCGCGTTTTCCCAGACAAAGCTGTGACTAAGAAACCAGCGGAGACAAGGATGGGTGGGGGCAAGGGTGCTCCAGATCATTGGGTAGCTGTAGTTAAGCCGGGGAGGATCATCTTTGAATTAAGTGGCATAAAGGAGGAGGTAGCTCGAGAGGCAGTACGACTCGCTTCGCACAAGCTCCCTATCACTACTAGCTTTGCAACGAGAGAAGGGGTAGAAGTTGAAAGTTGATGAACTTCGTGCCTTCACTAATGAGGAGATTCTGAAGAAGCTGGAAGAGGCTCATCAGGAGCTTTTTAACCTTCGCTTTCGCCTAGCAACGCGGCAACTAACTAACCACCGCGGGATTCGCAAGGTCAAAAGGGAAATCGCCAGAACGAAGACGATCTTGAGGGAAAGGGAACTCGGTATAGGGCGAGCCAAATGAGGAAAGTTAGAATTGGGCAAGTAGTAAGCAATAAGATGGACAAAACGGTGGTGGTAAAAGTAGAAACCTTGAAGCAACATCCTCTTTACAAGAAAACCATCAGGCACACTGTTAAATATAAAGCTCATGATCCGAACAATGTGTGCAAAGTCGGCGATGTAGTGAGGATTATGGAGACCCGCCCCCTTTCTAAGGAGAAACGCTGGCGAGTAACGGAAACAAGATCTAGGAAGGCTGAGCTTGAGCCTACCGAAGGAAAGGATGTTGAGGAATGATTCAGTCTTATACCAGACTGAAAGTGGCTGATAACACGGGAGCGCGACAGATTATGTGCATCAATATCCCCGGTAGCAGCAGGAGGAGATACGCGCGCATCGGTGACATTATTGTGGCTACAGTAAAGCGAGCTATGCCACAAGGCGTGGTAAAGGAGGGAACGGTGGTGCGGGCAGTAGTGGTGCGCGTCGCCAAGACCTATCGCCGTCCTGACGGCTCCTACATCAAGTTTGATGAGAATGCTGCAGTCATACTTGATGAGAGGAATAACCCTAAGGGAACTCGTATTTTTGGTCCTGTAGCTCGCGAACTCAGGGATAAGAAGTTTACCAAGATCATATCCCTTGCTGCAGAGGTTGTATGACATGAAGATCAGGAAAAACGATACTGTGGTTGTCATTGCTGGCAAGGATAGGGGAAAGAAAGCCAAAGTGCGGCAGTCTTTCCCTAGGGAGAGAAGGATAACAGTGGAAGGCGTGAACATGATCAAGCGTCACTCCCGAGCACGCAGAGCAGTGCGGCAAGCTGGCATAATTGAACTTGAGGCGTCAATCCACGTGTCCAATGCGATGTTACTATGCAACAAGTGCAACCGGCCGAGCCGGGTCGGTTTTCGTTTCCTGGAAGATGGCAAGAAGGTGCGGATTTGCCGCTCTTGCGGTGAGGTGATTGATTAGCTCAGTCATGGCATCCCGGTTAGAGCAAAAGTACTTAACAGAGGTTATTCCTCAGCTCAAAGCCAGTCTCGGGTATCGCAATGTGATGCAGGTACCCAGGTTGGAGAAAATGGTGCTTAGCATTGGTTTAGGCGAGGCAATACCAAACCCTAAAGCCCTGGAGGGAGCAGAAAGAGATTTGGCTGCCATCTCAGGGCAACATCCAGTAATTACGCGGGCCAAAAGGTCTATCGCCTCCTTTAAGGTTAGAGCTGGCATGCCCATTGGTATGATGGTGACACTGAGAGGTAGACGAATGTATGACTTTTTTGACAAGTTGGTAAGTGTTGCGCTACCGCGTTTCCGCGATTTCCAAGGAGTATCAAGGGATTCTTTTGATGGCCGTGGTAGCTACAATCTGGGCATGAGAGAGCAGATAACCTTCCCTGAGATTGATTATGGTAAGGTGGAAAAAGTTCGCGGCCTTCAAGTAACCGTAGTCACCACAGCCAAAAGTGATGATGAAGCTAGGAACTTGCTGGAACTCATGGGCATGCCCTTCAGGAAGAGTTGAAATGGCAAAGGTATCCAAGATCGAGAAATCAAAACGACCGCCAAAGTACAAAGTGCAACAGCGGAATCGCTGTCAGTTGTGTGGCAGGCCACGAGCTTATATGCGCAAATTTGGGTTGTGTCGCATTTGCTTCCGAAACCTCGCTGTAACTGGCCAAATTCCTGGAGTAAGGAAGTCGAGCTGGTGATGGGATTTCATGATGGTCACTGATCCAATTGCTGACATGTTAACAAGGATTCGCAATGCTGTTATGGTAGGCCACGAAGATGTGCTTGTGCCTGCCTCTCGAATGAAGCTCTCTGTTGCTAGAACCCTTAAGGAAGAGGGCTTTATCCAGGATTATGAAACTCTTAAGGGCAAACCACAAACGATGATAAGAATCCGCCTCAAATACATAGATAAGCGACCGGCACTGCTTGGTCTAGAAAGGGTGAGCAAACCCGGCTTAAGGGTCTATGTGGGAAGCCGCGAGATCCCACGCGTCTACGGTGGCTTAGGTATTGCCATCTTGTCTACATCCAAAGGCATTATGGCCGGTCAGGAGGCATGGCGACAGCGCCTCGGTGGCGAACTTCTATGTTATGTGTGGTAAGTCAATTTACAAAGTATTAGAAAATGTCTAGAGTTGGTCGGGTTCCTATTGCAGTACCTTCGGGCGTTGAGATAGAGATTGAAGGAAATCAAGTAAGGGCAAGAGGAGCTAAAGGGGAGCTTTGCCACTGTTTTCCTAAGGGTATTTCGGTTGTCTTAAAAGACGGTAGCGTCATTGTGACTCGGTCTAGCGATGACAGGACTAGTCGTGCTTTGCATGGACTCACACGCAGCCTGTTAGCTAATGTAGTTGAAGGGGTGAGCAAAGGCTTTGAGAAAGCGTTGGAAATAAGTGGCGTAGGTTATAGGGCGCAAGAAGCTGGTGGGAAACTAGTTCTTCAAGTTGGATATGCTCATCCTGTAGAGCTCGCCATTCCACCCGGTATCTCCGTAACCGTTCAGGGAACAAACCGTATTCGTGTTAGTGGTGTCGATAAGGAGATTGTTGGGGAGGTAGCAGCTAGAATTCGAGCTATACGCCCCGCTGATCCCTATAAGGGCAAAGGTATTAGATACGCTGAGGAGAAGCTACGCCTTAAACCTGGCAAGGCAGGCAAAATAGCAGCTCGGAAGTAGAAGAGTTGATGGCTAAGGCAGATTCAAGACTAGCTCGAACAATACGACAGAGAAGAGTGAGGAAGAAGGTAAGGGGCACAACTGCGCGACCTCGATTGTCTGTTTCTCGAAGTTTGAATCACATTTATGCCCAAGTCATAGATGATTCCATAAGCCAAACCTTAGCTTCAATGAGTACCCTTGATCCAGAAGCGAAGCAAAAGGTCGAGGGGATAACGAAAACGAAGAGGGCCGAAATTGTAGGTTCGTTGCTTGCTCAAAAGGCGTTGGACAAAGGAATAAAGCGAGTGGTTTTCGACCGTGGCGGTCATAAATATCATGGCAGAGTCAAAGCTCTGGCTGAAGCCGCCAGAGTAGCTGGCCTGGATTTCTAGGGCTATTCTTATGAAGGCAGTCACAAAAATCTTTGAACCGCAAGTGAAAGTCGATCCTTCAGAGTTGGCAATTACGGAAAAGCTAATAGGCATTGACCGAGTGACCAAAGTAGTCAAAGGTGGTCGGCGACTTCGTTTCAGAGCCTTAGTGGTAGTCGGCGATGGGAATGGGCACGTAGGGTTTGGTTTGGCCAAAGCAAAAGAAGTCCCGGAGGCAATTCGCAAAGCTGGCTCTGTGGGGCGGAAGACTTTGATCAGAGTCCCCACTAAAGGTACTACCATTCCCCATGAAATAATAGCTAAGTCTGGGGCATCTAAGGTTTTGCTTAAGCCAGCAGCGCCGGGGACAGGAGTAGTTGCTAGCAGCAGTATCCGAGCAGTGCTCAATGCAGCAGGTATAAAAGACATCCTTACTAAGTCCCTAGGGAGCTCTAACCCTATCAATGTAGTCAGAGCGACTATGCTTGCTCTCGCTAACCTGAGGAGGATCGAAGAACCTGTAGCTGAAGGCGTACCGGAACATGAAGCAGAATGAACTGAAGCCTCCTGCTGGCAGCGGACAAAAGAGAAAGCGGATTGGACGGGGGGATGGTAGTGGGCATGGCACTTACTCCG
>CAYVSN010000003.1:0-15900 GCA_964453875.1 uncultured Dehalococcoidales bacterium | reverse complement strand
TTTCACCGCGGTAGCCATCTCCACGCGTCGCCCCGATGGCAAGTAAGCCATCTTCGTAGGTCAGAGCCACTGCCAATCCATCAATTTTCGGTTCACAAACGAGGTCAAAGTGTCGCCCACCCAAGAGATTGCTTGCCCTCTTGTGCCAGGCAGTCAATTCTTCATAGGAAAAGGCGTTAGCTAAGCTCAACAAAGGCTCGGGGTGTTCCACAACTCCGAAAGCTTCTACAGGAGGAGCGCCAACCCTTTGTGTTGGAGAGTCAGGAGTGACAAGCTCGGGATGCTCAGCCTCAAGCTGCTTGAGCTCCCGCATAAGCTCATCATACTCGGCATCGCTGATTTCCGGGCTGTCGAGCACGTAGTAGCGGTAATTATGATAGTTGACTAAGCCCCGCAGATCCTCTATCCTTTGCTCTACCTCGCCTATCCTCTCCAAACGTTCAACCTCCCATTCATAGTGTAGCACGGGCGAAACAAAATGGGCAGATGACACACAAAGTCTGGCGACTCTCTCTTCAGCTTAGTTGATGTCCCAACTTCGGCAGTCGGGATTCCCTCGCAAGCTGAGCGGCTTCCACTCCAGATTCATTTTTTGTCGCGATGTGCGGATGTCGTTACACAGTTCAGCGTTCTCCTCTCGGCAACATAGCTTGTGTTCCTCTGTAGTGGTCGTATCATGTGACCCGCGTGGTCAGGGCGCGCCACAGTGATGGTTTCAGCCACTCCTGTCGCAAGCCAGTCCACACTTGTCGAGAGAATGTTAAGGTGGGGCGGCTGCACGCGACACAGATTAGTGGCTACTTGGACCGAGTCATTGCGTCACTGGCGCGGCACTAACAGTGCTGTTGGATCCCGGCGAACGGGGGGCGGTGCTGCCCTGGACCAAGGTTCATGGGCTCGTGGCGTCGCCCCTGAGGTTATTTGGGGCTGGCTCAGCGGATAGGCTGGGGCGAAGAGTGAGCTGCAATTCTCCTTGCAGGCAGCTTTTGCCAGGGTCATGCACAGGTTGCCCGATGCTGGGGCCAAGCCGGCTACCTGCCTGTGGGCCGGCAAGGTTCAACACCCGGAGCTTCTGGGTCACATCACTCCTGCTGGGACATGGATTACCGGCCGCAGGGCAGGGAGACTGGCATTCAGAGAGGGGCTCGCCAATGCGAAATGCTGATTTTTTGACAGTTGAGTTGGTCCCTCCTGAGCTTATCTCAAGATGGGAACCTCAACAGCTACGGTTGTTCCCTTACCTGGCTCTGATTGCAGCGTTAGCTTGCCTCCTAAGAGCACGGCGCGCTCCTGCATTCCAGCCAGACCGAGCTTGCCAACGCCAGCTAGGTCCTCTACCTTTTCTGGTAACTTGAAGCCCTTGCCGTTGTCCTTGATAATCAAGATGGCCTTGTCACTCCCGAATTCCATTGTAATCCAGACACTTGATGCCTCCGCATGTCTTCTGGTGTTGCTTAACGCCTCTTGAACAATACGGAAGAGCAATAGCTCTACCTCATTTGGCAAGCTCTGCTCAGTGCCCAGCAGCTCAAAATGACCATCGCTTCCTTGTTCTCTCAGGTCATCTGCCATCCATTCAAGTGCTGCTGTTAAACCCAAGTCATCCAGTATACGTGGTCTCAAATCCTGAGCGCAGCGCCGCAACCTCTCTATTGACTCATTGGCCAAGATACGGAGATCCTCTATTTCCTGCCTGAGTGACCCAGATAACTTGGGTCGGTGGCTTGAAAGGGTCATATCTAAGCGTTGGCTGACCAGAAGCAAAGGCTGAGCCACATCATCGTGCAACTCTAGGGCAATACGCTCTCTTTCCCTCTCCTGTGCCCTAAGGCAAAGTTGGCTATGCAAGCGTATGTTCTCTTCTAGTTGCCGTTCTTCGGTTATGTCCCTGGCGATATGCTGGACGCCTTTTACCTCCCCGTCAATGATGACCAGGCTGGTAACCATCTTCATTATTCTTGTTGCCCCGTCCTTCCTGAGTAATCGCTGCTCGTAAGGTTGCTCAAGAGTCTCCCCGGCGAGCAGTCTGTTCCGCACCTCTTTGGCGAAATCGAGAAAGTCCCCACTAAGGAATTGCTTGACATTCTTGCCCATTAGCTCCTCTTGAGCATATCCTGTAAGTCTTCCACATGCCTTGTTTGCCGCTACAATGTTACCCGTCATGTCATGAACCCACATAGCGTCGTTGGCATTCTCAAACAGGTATTTGTAGCTTTGCTCAGATAGTTCGAACTCTGGTTTCATCATTCGGGTTAACACCAAGGCTTTCGTCAGGGTCAGATTTTGGCGGTATCTCGTCAAGGCTGATGTAGCCCTCTCTTAGCCCTTTGATTATGGCCTCAGTCCGGCAACCACACCCAAACTTGTTGAAGATGTTGGTCAGGTGGGCTTTCACTGTGCGCACGCTAAGAAAAAGCTCATTGGCAATATCCTCATTGTTCATTCCCTTTGCCACCATCTTCAGAATGCCAGTTTCCCTTTGGCTGAGCAGCCCTTTGGTTTCAACTTCCCCGTTTTCCCTGGGCGGGCCGCTTGCACGGCGCAGAAGCCTATGCACTATTGCCGGGTCGAGCACGGACTCGCCGGAATGCACAGCGCGAATGGCTCCTATAATCTCAGAACCGCGTGCGTTCTTGAGCAGGTAGCCACAAGCTCCAGCTTCCAAAAGTCCAATGATGTAGCGGTCGTCGCTGTAACCAGTCAATACCAGTATGGCAGTAGACGGGCTGGCCTCCTTGATCAACTTGGTAGCCTGAATGCCGCTGATTTTGGGCATAACGATATCCATTAATATCAAATCTGGCTTCAGTTCAGCCCCCAACCTGACGGCTTCTTCACCATCACCAGCTTCACCAACCACTTCCAAGTCTTTTTCCTGCTCTATACGACTGCGCATCCCCTCTCTCAGCACCGCATGGTCATCCGCAAGCAAAACCCTGATCTTCACCCTACTATATCCTTCGTCGTTGATAAGCGGGACAACTGGTGAATCAAAGCTTACTACATTTGGAGACACATGGCAAATACGCTGTAACCTAGAACTTTAGACATAGGACTCTGGAGCAGAACCAGGTGTACCTTGGCTACGCGAAATATGACTCAAGGTCGATGCACTATGTTCTGTGAAGTAGTAATGTAAAGCTAAAGAAGACAGGGGAGGTGTCACGATGAAACAGGAGATAGCGGAAAAGAAAACGACTGCCATTCGTAGTGAAAGACTAAGGAGAAGAGAAGCGATCCTGGAGGTACTGGCTAAAGCTGCTGACGATAGTGAGTTTCTGGCCCAACTCGCCGATAATCCTCGCGAAGCACTCAAGGCGTATTATACGCTGACTGCCGAAGAGATGGCTGCTCTGGCTAGTGGCGATATAGAGAAGATAGAGAGTTGGGTTGGTAAGCTAGACCGGCGCCTGGCAACGTGGCTATGGTGTAGACTCAGTCAGGAAAAATGGTAGCAATGGTAACAAAGGATGCTGATTATCCCTTGACAACCCGTATGACACTGTCTTCTTGTCTTTTCTTCTAGAAGAACTAACAGTCCATTCCAGAGAATTCTGCTGCTGCATCTGTTCCAACGCTCGTTCTTCAGGTAGGTGGGAGCAGTGATCCTGGAATATGTTGCCAGGCCTGAAAAGGAATACAATCCGACCTTTATCAGGGGGCGCCTGGGCAGAATCGAAGTCAACCCCAGTAACGATAACCCCATTATCTGGTATGAGGATACTGCTACCGGTGAGACAAAGGGCTTCGAGCCGGAACTGGTGGTTCTCGCCCAAGCGATACTTCCTCAGATCACCGAAGAGCTCGCAGAAATACTAGGTATAGACTCAGATGAAAATGGCTTTGTAAAGATTCCAGACAAATTGCTGCAACCGATGGATACCACAAGACCAGGGGTCCTCGCGTCCGGCTGTGTTTGTAGGCCACGGGATATCCCCGATTCTGTGGTTCAGGCATCAGCGGTGGCAGGCAGGCCATCTGAAGTTCTAACGGCGGTGGTAAGGGCTAAGGGAAGAATTCTTTGCGGGACTAATCCCATGGATCGAGAAAGAGCTGGAGCCGGCGGTACGGTGGAATGGTGTCAATTTGGCGCAGGGCAAGAAGCCAGCAGGAAAGGCGTCGTTGGGATAGGCGTAGCAATGAGATAGGCTCGCGGGTAGGTGGAGAACATTGCCGCGCTGCGCTCGCAACGGCAGGGAAGCATGTTTAGCCTACGCCGGTTGAAGCTTAACCGCGCGACCTTGAGTTGCGAAAGTCAGGTCTACGCGAGAACAAGAACGTAAAGCCTCCCCGAAAACGGGCTCTGACCCGACCGTTGTGGGGCAGCTCGAGTTGCGAAGCATCCTCGCGTTCGCATTCAGGGGTTGAGTTCTGGCTGTGCCTTTGGGTTCCAGGACGTTGAGCCACGCTAGTTACGCTGTGCTGAAGGTCAGCATGACGACTCAGAGTCGTCATGCCTTCACCATTTCTCCTGAGACAATCTTAGCATGAGCCATGTTTTGAGGCGCTCATCTAGCTTGCCCAGCCACGATTCTATCTTGCGTATATCTCCGCTCATCAGGGCCGCTTTTTCTTCCTCTGTCAAGTCATACTCTTTCAGAGCCGTGGTTGGGTTCTCAGCCAGTCGTGCCAGAAACGCATTGTCCTGGGCAGCTCTGTCAAGCACTGCTAATACAGCATTTACAGCAGAGACTTTAAACTCGGGAATCTTGGCTACTGGGTCAAGAGCATCATTGGTAAGGAGATTTGCTGCTGCTTCGCGCCAGTGGAAGGGCATAAAGACAACCCCCGGAGGTGATTTCTCAGTGATATGAATTGGGATCTCCACCCGCCCCCTCTTTGAGGCAACTACGACCGAGTCACCTTCAATAAGCCCAAGCTTCGCTGCATCACCGGGATGCATTTCGGCAAGACCATCAGGATTGAGATCAGTGAGTACCTTGGAGCGCCGACTCATCGTGCCAGTGTGCCAGTGTTCCAGCACCCGTCCGGTAGTGAGAATCAATGGGTAACCGTGTGATATCGATTCTGCCGGTGGAATGTATTCTACGGCATGGAACTTACCTCGGCCCCGGGCGAAGCTGTCTTGGTAGAGGAAACGAGTCCCCGGGTGTGAGCTGTCTAGGCAGGGCCATTGCAAACCACCCTGGTCAAGACGCTCAAAATGAATACCGCCATAAATGGGCGTGAGGGAGGCGATTTCTTCCATAATCTCGCTGGCGCTCCGATAGCCAAATGGTTTCTCCATCTTCTCTGCTAGCGCAGAGACAATTTCCCAGTCAGATTTTGCTTCCCCTGGTGGCATAAGTGCTTGCCTAATTCTCTGGATCCGCCTCTCAGTATTGGTGAAGGTGCCGTCTTTTTCCGCGAAGGCAGCCGCGGGGAAGACCACATCAGCCAGCCAGGCGGTCTCGGATAGGAAGATATCCTGAACTATGAGAAATTCAACTTTGTCTAGCGCTTGTCTTGTATGCTCTAGGTAGGGCTCACTGAGCATAGGATTCTCACCCATAACATAAAGCCCCTTAATATCCCCTTTGTTGATGCCATCAGCTATCTCAGTAACCACCACCCCGGGCTGGTCGCTCAATTCACATCCCCAAGCAGTTTCAAACTTCATTCTTGCCGCAGGCTCAACAACCTTTTGATAGCCGGGATACACATTGGGGAGCGCTCCCATGTCGCAAGCGCCTTGGACGTTGTTCTGACCTCGAAGGGGACTAAATCCGGTGCCTTCCCTGCCGATATTGCCAGTGAGAAGGAGGAGATTCGCTACGCTCTTTACATTGTCTGTACCTGTTGTGTGCTGGGTTATTCCCATCCCGTAGAGTACACAGGCAGTCTTCGCTTCTGCGAGTAGGCGTGCAGCCGCCTCTAAATTGGACTGAGGCACCCCAGTTATCGCCTCCACTTCCTCAGGAGTATATCTTTCCACGAGCTGGTGCAGATCCTCAAAACCTTCGGTGCGTTCCTCAATGAATCCTGTGTCCTCAAGGCCATCTCTTATAATCACATGCATCAATCCATTGAGAAGAGCGACATCTGTTCCTGGTCTTTGGTGAAGACTGACAGCGGCATATTCGGCGAGTTCGGTCGCGCGGGGGTCAGCCACAACAAGCTTAGCCACGCCAGTCTTAACTCGTCTCTTGATTAGTGAGCCAATGACAGGATGACATTCTGTAGTGTTGGAGCCAATGACAAAGAAGAGTTCCGTCTTGCCAAAGTCGCTGTAGGAATTGCTCATTGCCCCTTGACCGAAAGCGGCGATGCCGCCAACCACAGTGGAGGCATGGCATAGTCGGGCACAATGGTCAATGTTGTTGGTGCCTATCACAGCACGGGCGAATTTTTGCATAACGTAGTTCTCTTCGTTAGTGCACTTCGCCGAGCTTAAGATGGCGATACCATCCGGCCCATAATTCTCCTTGAGTTCAAGGAGCTTTTTTGCTGCCAGTTCAAGAGTTTCGTCCCAGGTAGCTTCACGAAAGATCTCATGTACCTGTCCATTATGACCAGCTCCTCGAGCAGTGCCAGGTATTCGGATAAGCGGTGTAGTTAACCTCTCAGGATGGCTGATGAAATCGTATCCCCATCGTCCCTTAACACACAGGCTGCCTTTGTTAGCCTGACCCTCGGGGTCACCACGCACCACAACAATCCTATTATCCCGAACACCTAGATAGAGGGAGCAGCCAACTCCGCAATAGGGACAAATGGTTTTAACCTCTTTGGCAGGCGGCTTCTCCCACTTGGGCACCAGCGCTCCTGTAGGACACCGAGCCACACATTCTCCACAAGACTTGCAAATGGACTCAGTAATTGGTCTATCGCCGAAGGTAGCCACCTTTGCTGAGTTGCCTCGGAAGGCTAAGTCAATAGCACCCACAACAGCTATTTCGTGACAAGCCCGCACACACTTGGCACAGAGGATACACTTGTTTGGGTCACGAATAAATGCTGGGTGGCTCTCATCAATAGGAAGCACTTGGGCGCTTTTCCGCAGCCGGTCGATGTGATCTTCCTCCATGCCCAGATATTGAGCAATCTTAAGAAGCTCGCATTCCTGGTTTCTAGCACAGGTAAGGCAATCGCCATGATGATTGGCGATGACAAGCTCCATGGTAATACGGCGCGAATTGTCTACTCTCGGTGTCTCAGTGTGAACCACCATACCTTCAGTTGCTGGAGTAGTACATGAGCTGACTAAGCCGCGCATTCCTTCGATCTCAACCACACACAGGCGACAAGCTCCGTAGGGCTTGAGATCAGGGTCGTAACATAGCGTGGGAATATAGATGCCAGCGCTTAGCGCTGCTTCGAGCACGGTGCCACCCTTTGTTGCTACTACCTGGCGACCGTTAATGGTCAAGCTTATCGTGTCTATTTTCTTTTCGTCTACTGTGCTTGGGGTGACTGTAACCATTGCTCTTCTCCTTTCTGCTCATTTGCTAGTCTTCCTCAAGGTCGCATCTTAAGCACCGCCCTGCCTCCTCAATTGCCACTTCTTCTCCAAGACTCAACTCCACCTCGGCGAAGGTTCTAAGTCGCTTACTCAGAGTAAGAGTGGGTATTGGAATGCGATGCTTCTCCACTTCCTCTATCTCAGGCAACGCCTCTAGCTCTTCAGGTGACGCCAATGTTTCGTCTATTGCTCCACTGCCGCCTAGGTATTTATCAATCGAGATTGCTGCCTGTCTTCCAGCAGCGATGGCCTCAATGACTATGGCTGGCCCAGTCACGGCATCACCGCCAGCAAAAACACCTTCTCTAGGCGTCGCTAGGGTATCGGCGTCAACCTGGAAAGTGTTCCCTCTTCCCAGGGGAAGCCCGAATTGCTCCGGCACCTCAGGAGTCTGACCGATAGCAGCAATCACGGTATCGAAGGTCGAGCTGAATTCACTGCCTCCAATTGGGACTGGACGCCTTCTGCCGCTGGCATCCATTGTCCCCAGCTCCATGCGAATGCATATAAGCTGTATCTTGCCATTTTTTCTCTCTATTCTATTCGGGGCAGCAAGAAACTCTATCTTTACCCCTTCCCGTATTGCCTCCTCTATCTCTTCGTCGCTTGCTGGCATCTCATCCCTGGTGCGGCGGTAGATAATTGTCACCTCTTTAGTACCAAGGCGAAGCGCACTGCGGGAAGCATCTATGGCGGCATTGCCTCCACCAATGACAGCCACGGTGTTCCCTACCCCGACCTTATCCCCCATGTTCGTTTCTCTAAGGAAGGACACACCATCCATAACCTCAGGGCTATCCTCCCCCTCTATCCCTAACTTGATTCCTCGGTGAGCACCAATGGCTAGGAAAATGGCATCGTAGCCATCTCCAAAAAGCTCATCCACAGAGCCGGTCCTGGCATTTGTCCTTATATCAACCCCAACGCCTCTTATCTCCTCAATCTCCTCAGCCAATACCTCTCTAGGCAAGCGGTATTCGGGGATACCGTACCTCATCATGCCACCCGGCTCAGGAAGTGCCTCGAATACAGTAACCGCGTGTCCTCGCTTAGCTAAGTAATAAGCCGCAGTAAGCCCTGCCGGTCCCGAGCCAACAATGGCAACTCGCCTACCTGTGGCTGGAGCCGTCTTTGCTTTAATTCTCCAAATGCCGTTTCCTTTTTCTGCAGCAAAGCGCTTGAGCGCTCTGATCGCAATTGCTTCGTCCACTTGTCCCCGCCGGCATTTGGCTTCACAAGGGTGAGGGCAGACATGCCCACAAATTGAGGGGAAGGGTATTTTCTCCCTAATCACCGCCAACGCTTGGTCAAACTCACCCTGTGCAATGAAGCGAATATAGCGAGGCACATCCACGCCCGCAGGACAGGTGTGACTGCAAGGTGCTTTGACTAGGCCCTTGCACACTGCGGCAGAACAGTGATGTCTCTTAATATGCTCTTCATACTCATTTCGGAAGTAACGGATACTGGTAAGCACCGGATTAGGAGCAGTTTGTCCCAGGCCACATAGGGAGTTATCCTTGACCGATTCGGCCAATTCCTGAAGCAATTCAATATCTCCAGGCCTACCTCTTCCATCGGTTATATCTTCGAGGATATCCAGCATCTGCTTAGTACCCCAACGACAGGGTATGCATTTACCACAAGACTCAAGTTGTGTAAAAGAGAGGAAGAACCGTGGTATATCAACCATGCAGGTATCTTCATCCATTACTACCATACCGCCGGAGCCCATAATAGAGCCAGCCGCAGCTAGTGATTCATAATCGATCGGCGAATCGAGCAAACTTGCCGGTAGACAACCTCCTGACGGGCCGCCGGTCTGTACTGCCTTGAACTTCTTGCCCCCAGGGATTCCTCCGCCAATTTCGAAGATAAGTTCACGCAGGGTAATGCCCATGGGAACCTCTATCAACCCAGCATTGGCAATCTTACCCGTTAAGGCAAACACTGCAGTACCTTTACTCTTCTCAGCGCCAATGCTGGCATACCAGTCTGCCCCTTTGCTAATTATCACGGGGATGCTGGCAAGGCTTTTCACATTGTTAATATTAGTCGGCTTTCCCCACAAACCCGATTGTGCTGGGAAGGGAGGGCGACTGCGAGGCATGCCTCTTCCCCCTTCGATAGAAGCCATCAGTGCTGTCTCTTCACCGCAGACAAAGGCACCGGCACCTTCCTTAACATGTACTGTAAACTCAAATCCCGAGCCGAGAATATTTTTGCCTAGAAATCCCTGTTCCCCGGCCTGCTCAATGGCGATGCGCAATCGTTTGATAGCTAAAGGATACTCAGCGCGGCAATAAACATAGCCCTCGCTAGCTCCAATAGCGTAGGCAGCAATAATCATCCCTTCAATAACAGTATGAGGATCACCTTCCATAGTGCTCCGGTCCATAAAAGCACCTGGGTCACCCTCATCAGCGTTACAAATCATATACTTTTGTTCCCCTAGTGACTTGCGGCAGAATTCCCACTTCAGTCCAGTAGGGAAGCCAGCACCACCGCGACCCCGCAGTCCCGACCGCTTAACCTCGGCAATAACCTCCTCTGGAGTCATCTGTAACAATGCCTTTCTCAGTGCCTCATAGCCACCTTTAGCGATATAGTCTTCAATTCTCTCGGGATTAATATGCCCACAATTGCGTAGTATCAGGCGAGTTTGTTTCTTATAAAAGTTTATTTCCCCATAAGTGGGTATTGCTTCATTGGTAACAGGGTCGCGGAAGAAAAGACGCTCTACCGGTTTACCTTCTCTCAGGTGTGAAGAGACAATCTCAGTGGCATCTTCTACTTGAACATGAGCATAAAAAGTGCCCTCAGGCTCGACAACTACTATTGGTCCTTGCTGGCAAAAGCCGTGACAGCCGGTGAAATCAACTTCGACATTGGTGAGTCCCGCCTGTTTGACCTCCTGCTCCAAGGCCGCCCGAATTTCTTCCGACCTGGAAGATGTACAGCCAGTACCCTGGCAAACCAATACTCTGAGATGCCCGTCACGAGAAAGACCAGATTCTTTCTCCATCATTTGTCCCTCCTGAATTGATCAACAACCTCAGCCACCTTCTTAGCTGTCATTTGCCCGTGAGTCCTCTTGTTGACCACCATTGTTGGGGCCAAAGCACAGGCACCAATACACGCCACTGTCTCCAGGCAATATTCAAGGTCAGGGGTGCTCTCCCCTGGCTTAATACCTAGCTGCTTTTCCACCTCGCGGAGAATTCGGGCGCCGCCACGCACATGACAGGCAGTTCCACGACACACCCTGACGATATTTCTCCCTGTTGGAACAAGTTTAAATTGGGTGTAGAAGGTGCCGACGCCAAAGACGGTACTTTCTGGCAACTTAAGAAATCTAGCTATCCTTTCCATTGCTGGCTCTGGGAGGTAGCCAAAAACTTGCTGAACTTGCTGCAAGATGGGAATAAGCTCATCTTCGCTCCCTTGATAAGAGAACAGAATTTCGTCCAGGCGTTCCTCAATAGTGGCCTCTTGCTCTGGCAAAAGCACCTGGATATCTTGTACTACTGAAGGATTCGTCATTTCACACCTCATATTTACCATTTCTCTTGAGACAGGCGGCACCACAACCAGGTGCTTAGCTCTTTGTCTAGCTTCCCTACCCAGGCCTCTATTCTCCTGATGTCACCGCTGGCCAAGGCTGCTCTCTCTTCGCCAGTCAAAGAGCGATACTCTTTGAGAGCGGCGTGAGGATTTGCAGCCAATCGTGCCAGGAATTCTGACTCGGTGGCTGCTCTCTTCAGAACGGTGAGTAACTCCTCCTTCTCCGCCTCCAGTAGAACCCCTCCCAAATTCTTTTCTTTGCTTGCTTCAATCATTCCCGCCATTTTATGCCTCCTTCACCTTTTGCTTCGGACTGAGTATAGCAATTGCTTGAAGGGCAGCCATCGTCCGCAGGTTGCAATTTGTGTTAGACGTAGGTCCAGCCCAAAAGGGCTGGTTGCCTGCCCTTTGAGGCTGGGCGCTTGCCCGTTGGGGCAGCAATGCTATACAACTGGTGGAAGAGTCCTGGGAATCAAGTGCAAGCCTAGCCCTGACATAGCGATTTCACTCGTCATCGGAAGTGGCGAGGCGTGTGTTGGGCTGGTTGTGCCCGAGTAAGAGGCTATCCTTTGAAAGGCGACAGGGCGTGATTTCGTTGAGGCTAATCGGGCCACATGATGAGGAGAGTCAGCGCTTCATCACAACAGTATCGCCACATTACTAAGGGCACTGTGGCGACAGCAGTTGAGGACACAACTTCACAGAAGTGCTAAGGGAATGACAACATTGGCCTTGGCTTGGGGAACACCGCTTGCGTTCCCCTGGCTCCTCATCTCAAGCACCACCGCACATTGAAGTCGGAAGGTACGCTGGAGGCTGAAATGGCACGGTAGGCGGAGCTTGACTTCTGCGGCCGTGAGGTAGAGGATCCCGTCCTGCAATGTGGGGCTGGTGGAGTTTCTAGTGAAGCGGAAAATGATACGAATGACGTTTGGCTTCTAAATCCGCTCAGCTGCTGGATAGAGCCAGGGAGCCTAAACTGTGGCGAGGGCATCTCATCAATAATAGCCCCTTGTAAGAGCAGCAAACGGTAGAAAAGAAGGTGTCATTATTGGCAGCCTCGCGACAGCGATAACGGCCACTTCACTTCCCTATCCTTCATAATCTGTGAAGGCAACTCGCCATTCGGGCTAGAATTCTTCTAAATGTTTTATTGCCGCAGCACATACCTTCAATTCGGGGATTTTGGCTATGGGATCAAGAGCCGCGTTGGTTAGCCTATTTGCCGCGGCTTCGACAAAGTGAAAAGGCAAATAAACCGTTCCAGGTTTGACCTTATCTGTAACTCGAGTTTTGGTTCTTATTCTCCCTCTCCTTGAACTTACCTCCACCAAGTCTTCATCGTTTATCCCCAGTCTCGCGGCATCCTCGGGATTTATCTCCAAGAATGCTTCGGGGAACTCACTGTCCAGTGTGGGGGATCTTCCCGTCATACTCCTTGTATGAAATTGTGACATAACCCTTCCTGTGGTAAGAACAAAGGGAAATTCATCGTCCGGAGTTTCTGCGGGCTCCCTGTAGACCACTGGATGGAACCTCCCTTTTCCCCGAGTGAATTGCTTGCTATGCAAAATGGGAGTTCCCTGGTGGCTTTCCTCGGGACATGGCCACTGGAGTCCTGCAGGCTGATCTAGCCTGGCAAAGCTTATCCCCGCATATTGAGGTGTGACTTCCCTGATTTCCTCGAAGATTTCCTCAGGCGAGGAGAATGAAAAATCCTCTGCCTTCATCCCTCTCGCCAGTTCACAGATTATCTCCCAATCTGGTTTAGATTCCCACAAAGGCGCTATTGCCTTTCTCGAAAGCTGGACCCTTCTATCCGTGCCGGTGTATGTCCCTTCCTTCTCCGCCCAGGAAGCTGCCGGTAAGACTACATCGGCAAGCTTTGCCGTTTCTGTGGGAAATATATCCTGAACTACAAGGAAATCGAGATTGTTCAAGCCTTCTTCTACATGGCTTATATCTGGATCAGAAATCATGGGATTTTCCCCCATTATGTACATGGCTTTTATCTTCCCTTCCCGGGCAAAGTTCATCATCTCCACTACCGTTAAGCCAACGTCAGAAGGAACTTTGGCTACGCTCCATATCCCGGCTATCTTCTTCCCTATCTCCTTATCGGTTACGGCCTGATACCCGGGCAACAGATTAGGTAGGGCTCCCATATCGCAGGCACCTTGAACGTTGTTCTGCCCCCTTAAAGGATTCACCCCGGTTCCGGGTCTGCCCACATTTCCCGTAAGCATCGCTAGGTTAGCACAGGATAAGACATTGTCGGTACCAGTGGTATGCTGAGTGATTCCCATGGCATAAACGATACAGCTTGCCTTTGCTTTGGCGTAAAGCGCAGCAGCCTCTGCTATTGCTTCCTCGGGCACACCAGTTATTTTTTCGACTTCCTTTAGGGAAATGCCCTGCAAAGCTTCCCTTAGCTGCTCAAAATCCTCAGTCCTCTCGGAGATGAAATCCTTGTCCTCAAGGCCTTGGTCGAGGATGTATTTCATCATCCCGTTAAGCAAAGCGACATCGCTTCCCGGTTTCTGCCTAAGATGCAAGTCGGCGAACTTAGCTATCTGAATACTTCTGGGGTCTGCCAGGATAATCCTTGTCCCTTTTTCCTCAGCCATCATTATCCTTCGGGCAACGAGGGGATGCTGAGACATGGTATCGGAACCAATGATGAAGATACAGTCTGCCTCGGCGATATCGGCAATAGAATTGGTCATGGCGCCACTTCCGAAAGCCCGGGCAAGCCCGGCAACTGTTGAGGCATGGCAGAGCCTGGCGCAGTGATCAACGTTGTTAGTGCCAATGACCACCCGAGCGAATTTCTGCAGAAGGTAATTTTCCTCATTTGTGCATTTGGCCGAAGAAAGAAAAGCCAAAGCGTCAGGTCCATAGTTGTCTCTTATCTCGTCAAGCTTTTCTGCCACCAGCTTTGTGGCTTCGGCCCAACTAACCTCCTTGAATGCGCCATTTTCCTTTATCATTGGTCTCTTAAGTCTATCCTCGTGGTGAATAAACTCGTGTGCATTCCACC
This sequence comes from uncultured Dehalococcoidales bacterium, assembly GCA_964453875.1. Taxonomy (GTDB): domain Bacteria; phylum Chloroflexota; class Dehalococcoidia; order GIF9; family AB-539-J10; genus JADFUX01. Next base: position 1,834 of record CAYVSN010000003.1, on the reverse strand, counting down.
CTTTGATGCAAAGCTTCCCTTGGCTTATCGGGTGTCCCAACCTGGGCCTTGTTCCTACTACCGTCCCGTCGATAACCTCGAGAAGGAAGCCACATCCGGTGCCACAATAAGGACAGATAGCGGGTATGAACTTAATCAAGTCCGACCCCTCCTTTGGCCAAGTCTTCCTCAGTGATGGTAGACATCGGTGGTAAAGCATTCACATCCAAGCCAACCTCATATTTGAAGATCGAACCCAGTTCTTTGCTCATCATGTGGAACAGCTTCGACAGGGGGATCTCCATTGGGCATGCTGCTTCGCATTGACCGCAATTGACGCAGCTATCTCCCATGTGAATAAGCCTGGTGATATGAAAAAGCTTCCCTGGAGGAGATTCCTCCTTTTCTATAAGGGTTCTCTCTGGCTCAAGATAACAATCTTCACAATAACATATAGGGCAGGCATTCCGGCATCCGTAGCACTTAATGCATTTATCAAGCTGGCGAAGCCAATAGCCTAGCCTTTCTCCCGCTTCCATCCCCTTGAGCTCGCCGAACTCTTCCTCCTGCCGCCTCAAGGCTCTTTCCGTTATCAGGGATATGTCCTTTGGTTTTTCCTGCGACACAATTTTAGCCGTGGAGAGGATAATCCTCCCTTTTTCCGTATTGGCTCTAACTGAAAAACCTCCGTCCTTTTCAATGCCACAGCTTACATCTGCCATGGTAGGTATGGGATATTCGCATCTCAGGCAGTTAGGCGAAAGGATTTCTTCGCTTAGGGGTCTTATTTCGCCATCCAGCTCCATTTCCTCGGGGAAAACATAAATCTCCCCTCTTGGCTCTCTAGTGACTCCATAACATTCAATGCCCACCAAATAGAGGTGTTCCAAGTCCAATTGTTTTCTCTTGGCTAATTCCACCATTGCCCGAGCATCACAAGGGCGGACAACTACTGCAAGCCTCTTGCCCCTGTCGCCACATTCCATGGCCAACTTCGCCAAGCTACAGGGTTGATAAGAGGCGATAGTTATCCTCTTTGCATCTTCTTCGTCAGCTATAAATATGGGCACAACGTCGGATACACCCGCTCCCTCGGCAAACGCCAAGGCTCCATCTACGAGTTTTTCCCTTAAAATAGCAGCGACGATTTGTCGAACTACTTCACCATATTTCATTCGTTGCCCTTTCTCAACGGATTAGGGCCTAGTCCTTTTATCGTTTCAGTGAAATCCTTCACTGTTTCGGCAAATCTTATTCCCTCCGAAGCCGAAATCCATTCTAGCCTGACCCTTTCTGGTTCCAGGCCAAAGATCTCCAGAAGTTTCTTCAGCATTACCGCTTTCCTTCTAGTGTAGTAATTGCCGTCTATATAATGGCAGTCTCCCGGATGGCACCCGCCGATAAGCACTCCATCAACCCCATCAAGGAGAGCTTTCATTACGTATATTGGGTCAACCCTGGCTGAACACATCACTCTTATCACGCGAATGTTGGGTGGATACTGGAACCGCGATACACCGGCTAAATCAGCTCCGGCATAAGTACACCAGTTGCATAGGAATCCTAATATTCTCGGCTCGAATTTTTCCATTTAACTTATCTTTTGGAGGCAAACTTCTTCCTGAGCCAGGAATTGCATATCAGTAAAGCCGCATAATTGACAAGCTCCAGACGGGCAGATAACAGCACACTTGCCACATCCCTTACAAGTAGCTCGGTTAACTTCGCAAACCCCAAGCTCTTCGTTGAAAGAAATGGCGCTAAAGTAGCAAGCCTGCATGCACATCTGACAACCCATGCATTTTTCCTTGTCTATTTCAGCGATATCTCCCTCGGACAAAAGGTATTCCTTAGA
>CAYVSN010000002.1:0-21857 GCA_964453875.1 uncultured Dehalococcoidales bacterium | reverse complement strand
CCCGTAGAGTCAAATCACGACTCCTTGCCCTCCAACCCGCAGTGGTCCCAGTTCCCTTATTTCTGCCGTAATCTTATTGACGACATTGACGAACTCATCACCGCAAGATGCACATACCCAGTGCAATTGTATCCTTTCCTGCTCGATGCCAAGCTGCCCCAGCGTCTTCTTAAGCAGGGTTATCCGCCGTAGTGCTTTGTAGTTACCCTCTCTATAGTGGCAGTCACCAGGGCTGCAACCGCATATGAGCACGCCATCAGCCCCTGCTTCGAGGGCTTTCAGAATAAAGGATGGATTCAGCCCACCGCTGCACATCGTGCGAATAGTAAAGACGTTGGGAGCACATTTCAGTCGTGAAACTCCTGCCAGATCGGCTCCAGCATAGGAGCACCAATTGCACAGAAAGCCGACGATCTTGGGTTCGAAACTCATGCTAACACTCCTTCTATCTCCGCCGTAATCTCCTCGGTGGTGAAATAGTTATGAGTGATGGCGTCACTAGGGCAGGCAGCAGCACAAACACCACACCCTTGGCACAGCACCTGATTAATCCGCGATATCTTGGCATCATCGTCAAAAAAGATGGCAGCATAGGGGCACAAAAGGTTACAGACTTTGCACCCGGAGCATTTGGTTTCATCAATAGACGCCGTTATTGCTGGAACCTCTATCTTCCCTCGGGCAATCATTGCCAGAGCCCGAGCTGCTGCTGCTGAAGCCTGAGCTACAGTGTCCGGGATATCCTTGGGACCCTGACAGCAGCCCGCGATGAGGATTCCTTCAGACATTGTTGCTACGGGATCAAGCTTGGCATGCCGTTCCAGGAAGAAGCCATCAGCGCTGCGACCGAGATGGAAAAGACGGGCTACTTCTTCAGTATCTTTACGCGGCTCCAAGGCAATGCACAGGATAACCATATCCACTGGGACACGGAGCATGCTTCCTAGCAGGGTATCCTCAACAAGGACAATCAGTTTCCCTTTCTCCTCTTCACTTATGGCTTCATCAGTGACTTTAGCCACCTTTCCCCGGACGAAATTGGTATTCTCCTTCTGAATACGCTCGTAGAACTCCTCATAACTCTTGCCGAAACAGCGCATGTCAATATACATCTGATACACATCAGCATTGGTTTTTTCCTTAAGCAAGTGAGCATACTTAAGAGCATACATACAGCAAACGCGAGAGCAATACTCATGATAGTTCTTATCCCGACTGCCAACGCAGTGGACAATCGCAACGCTCTCAGGCTGCCGACCATCGGCAAGGATTATGTGTCCCTCGGTGGGGCCAGTGGGGCTACACAGCCTTTCAAACTCAAGGCTAGTGAACACATTGGGATAGTGCCCGTAGCCATACTGGGGAATAGCGGCGGCGTCAAAGGTGTCAAATCCTGTAGCTAGAATAATATTGCCTATGTCCAGCTCAAAGATGAGCTCTCCCTGCTCGAAATTAATTGCTTTGGCATCACAGAATTTCTCACAGGCACGGCAAGTGCCCTTGAGGAAGTAGACGCAGTGCTCGGTATCAATAACTGGAATGTTGGGCACTGCCTGAGCAAACGGGGTGTAAATCGCCTTGCGCTTGCTTGTGCCAGCATCAAATTCACTTAATGCTGTCCAGGGACATTTCTCCTGGCAGACGAGACAACCAACGCATTTCCCCTCATCAACATAGCGTGGCTTTCTTCTAATTTTGACCCTGAAGTTGCCTACATAGCCAGAAATCTCAACAACCTCACTATAAGTCAGAATCCTGATGAACGGGTGCCGGGCAACCTCGGTCATCCTTGGTGTGAGAATGCAGGCAGCACAATCCAATGTGGGGAAGGTTTTGTCAAACTGCGCCATATGTCCCCCGATGCTGGGTTCCCGTTCTACGAGATAAACCATATGATTTGAGTTGGCAATCTCCAGGGCAGCCTGCATGCCAGCAATGCCACCACCAACAACCAGAGTAGCCGGGAAGATTGGCACCCCGCGGATCTCTAAGGGTTCATGATGGGACACCCGGTTTACTGCTGCTCGAACCATTCTTTTGGCTTTCTCGGTAACCTGGGGGCCCGGCTCATGAAGCCAAGAGCAGTGCTCCCGAATATTAGCCATCTGGAATAGATAGGGATTCAGCCCGGCATCTCGGAGCAGCCCCTGAAAGGTTTTCTCGTGAAGGCGCGGCGAGCAGGAGGCCACCACCACCCGATTGATCCCCAGCTGTTTAATATCATTCTTGATGAGATCTTGTCCTGGATCAGAACACGTATATGCGTAGTGACGGGAAACCACTACATGGGGCAAGCTTGCTGCATATTTGGCCACCTCTTCCACATCAACTGTGCCAGCGATGTTCGTTCCACAGTGGCAGACATAAACACCGATCCTTGCTTCTTCCATGTCATTCCTCCATCGCTATATCGCCTCGGCAACAAGCTCAGCGATATCTTTGACCTGGATAGCCTCGGCCTTGCCCATGCTCAGCATGCTATCCCGGTAGTTGAGGAAGCAGTAAGGACAAGCCAAAGCTATTATGTCGGCACCCTTTTTGACAGCCTGCTCTATTCTTATGTCAGAGAACCTTTCCCCCTTTGGGGTATCCATCCAAATTCTGCCGCCACCACCACCACAACAAAGAGCTTCCTCACGAGCATCAGGAAATTCTACTAGTTCCAGGCCAGGAATACTTTGCAACACTTTTCTCGGCTCGTCATATATATCGTTGTGTCTCCCCAAATAACAGGGGTCAGAATAGATCACCTTTTTGTTTATCTCTTTAGAAAACTTCAATTTCCCTTGGTCAACAAGTGAAGCTAGATACTGAGTGATATGAACTGCTTGAAATTGGCTTCCAAGCTCAGGATACTCACGCTTAAAGGTGTGGTAGCAGTGTGGCGAGGAAACCACCACAGTGTTAACGCCGTGGTTATTAAAGGCATTGATATTGCTCACAGCCAGCCTTTGGAACGTATCCTCATGCCCAGCTTTGCGAATTGCTTCACCGCAGCATTTCTCCTCACTGCCCAGAATGCCAAAATCAATTCCGAGCTTGTTGAGGATGGCAGCAGTAGCCTCGGATATCCCTTTAGCGTCAGGATCGTAAGCAGGAATACAACACGGGAAATAGAGTATCTCAGTGCCCGACGCAAATGTCTTCACCTTTGAATCCTTGGCCCAGGCAGCTCGCTTTTCTGGCTCCTCGCCAAGAGGATTGCCTACCCCAGCAATGTTCTTAGCTGAAATTCTTAGGGCATCAGGGACAATGCCGACTCCCAGACTGACTACAGCCCGACGTATAGCCCTCATAACATCTATTATCTCTACACCACGAGGGCATCGCTGAACACAAGCCCGACAGGTAACACAGGTCCAGACATCCTCATTGGCAAAATCAGTTGCCCCAAGTTGAGCTTCGTGCATAATGCGGCGAACAATGAAGCTTCGAACCAGATTCCAAGGACAAATACCAGTGCAAAGACCACACTGGTAGCACAATCTTAGAGGCTCACCACCAGCCTCAACTATCACCTCTGTTGCTTCTTTGTAAGGACTCAGCACTTCCATTTCGACTCTAACCTCGCTCACTCAAAGATTCAGCAAGAAAAACGGAGGTAATCCCTGTGAAACCTTCTGACTACCCCCCTTTCGCCCAAAGACAGATTGCAATACGGCCGAGCAGTATAACATGATATTACTCACAAATCAAATGCAACACAATTTAGCATAATACTGAATGTACTCAGCCCGAAATGGCGATTGGTGTCCTGCGTCAGCTACGGAAAGCTTACTAATCGTATTATGGTTGGATAGTAAACGAAATCACCCTTGAGGCAAAATGGCCGAGAGGGTTAGAAAGGCACTCTTGCCCTTCATAACAATACCTGCCGATTAGCCTTTTATCACGGCATCCGCGACCTGGCTGGTGCCTGAAGCAGTGCCGTCCTCTGGTCAACTCGACTTGGAACAGATCCTTGCGCCGATCGGGATAGACAGGCACACGAAGCGGAATAGGAATTGGCCTGCATGGCAGCAGATTGGTTAGCTCAAACTCTGGATTTGGGGAAACCAAAAAATTCACAAGAAAACCCTTTACCTTCTCTATGACTTCAGTTTATAATTGTAAAGATGTTACCCTGAGATAGCAGGCCGGTAGAGGGACACGAGGGGGGAAGGACCCTGTTTCCATTTTAGCGGCTATGATAGGATTCTTTGTAACTTTTGTCGTTGCTTACCTGCTTTACTTGCTTTTTACCACGAGTTCCGGCAACTTGTTCCTCTGGAGTAAAGAAGAGCTAATTATTGGGGCTATTTTCGCTCTGATAGTGGCAGCAATAGTCAAGAACAGGTTCACCAGCAAAAGCCTTCGCATGCTAAACCCAAAGAGATGGTTTCTATTCCTTGCCTATTTGGGACCATTCCTTTGGGGCATGGCAAAGGCAAATATTGATGTAGCTTACCGGGTAATAACAGGAAGGATAAATCCAGGCATAGTCAGGATCTCCCCCGGGTTGAAGAACGACTTGTCCCTAACCATGCTCGCCAACTCCATAACGTTAACTCCAGGAACCTTGAGCGTTGACGTAGACGAAGAAACCAATGACCTGTACGTCCACTGGATAAGGGTGAAGAAGGAGACATTGGAGAAAATGCCCAGAGATTATAGAGACGTGTGTGGTGAATTCCCCGATTGGGCAAGGAGAGTGGCAGGATAATGTGGCTTCCCGTGGCCATAGTTCTGGGGGTATGTATAATCATAGCCCTTGTAAGGGTGATTTTGGGGCCCAAAGCGCCAAGCCGAATAGTAGGATTGGATACCATCAATACCCTGGTTGTAGCCTCCATGGTTATCTTGGGAGCAGCATTTGAAGAGGTTATCTTTATAGACGTGGCTATCGTTTACGCCCTGCTTTCTTTTGTCACTACGCTTTTCATCGCCAAATACATAGAAAAGGGGAAATTCTAGTGGCTGTAGACATAGTCACCTACGTATTTATAGGCATTGGACTGTTCTTCAATTTACTGGGCTCCATCGGTCTCCACCGCTTTCCCGATATTTATACCAGATTGCACGCGGCAACAAAATGTACTACCTTCGGCTCCATATTTCTCGTGGTGGCTGTGATGATACAATCCATAAGTGTTTGGGTAACGGAAGGCGCCTCCTCCCCCCAGTCAGTTATGACCATACATGCCTTTATCGCTTTGGTTTGCCTTATGCTAACCAACCCTACAAGTGCTCACGCTATTGCCAGAGCAGCACATAGGAGCGGCATTAAGCCCGCTAGGGCAGTTGTGGATGACCTTGAGAAGGAACGACATGATTGAGTCAGGAATTCTACACATTGTCATACCTGTACTTATCGTAGTATGTGCGGTATTCGTGGCCAAATTCAAAGACCTTATCTATGCAGCTTTGGCTCTAGCTGCTCTTAGCCTGCTCCTGGCCCTAGAGTTTTATATGCTTCAAGCTCCTGATGTAGCCATTGCCGAGGCTGGAATAGGGGCAGCGATTACTATAGCTATAATTGTCCTTACCATAAGGGCAACAAAGCGTACGGAATAAGTTATGAGAAGAATTGCCGCAGCAGTATCTTTGGGTGTCTTGATAGCCATCTTGGTGGCAGTAGCATTCCTTCTTCACCCCTTTGGCGACCCTCCATCTCAAATGGACGACTACATGATACAGAATTCGCAGAATGAGACTGGAACAAATAATGTGGTAGCTGCCGTTCTTTTTGATTACAGAGGCCTTGATACGCTAGGGGAGGCCACCGTTCTGTTTACGGCAGTAACTGGAGTGGTGATGTTGTTTAGAGCTATGAAGAAGAAGGAGGAGGAGAACAAATAGCTGATGTCTAAAATCGTGCGCACCATCTCCAATCAACTGATTTTATTCATCGTTATCTTCGGTCTGTACATTATTATGCATGGACATGTAACACCTGGTGGCGGGTTTCAAGGAGGTGCTGTAGTTGCATCGGGCGCAGCCTTGATTATAGTTGCTTTTGGCTCCTACGAGGTCCAAAAGAGGTTAAAGGAGCGCCATCTCTCGATCCTGGAAAGCAGCGGGGGGCTGATATTCATCGGCTTGGCATTTGCAGGCATGGCTACGGTATTCTTCTACAACTTCCTTGTTGGCTCTCCCGTTTTCGGTCATATCCCTCCCTTTGGCCCTAATCCTGGAGACATATGGACTGGGGGAGTTGTTCCCCTCATGAACCTCGGAGTAGGCTTAAAGGTCCTCGCCGGGTTGTCTGCAATTGTATTGGCTCTGGCTCTGGCCTCCAGCGGAGAAGAGATGGAGGAATGAGAATGATAGGAAGCATTCCGTTTAATATTCCCTTTTTGGCAGTGGCGGCGCTTATTGGCATCGCCCTATTCGTCATCATATCCAAAAGGAATCTAATAAAACTTGTAATGGGTATTGTCATCCTGCAAGCTGGTGTTAACTTATTCTTGGTCACTTTGGGATACAGGGAAGGAGGGATTGCACCGATTTACACCAATGCTCCTGAGGGGGTTATGGTTTTGCCTGTTCCCCAAGCCTTGACTCTAACCAGCATTGTCATCGGCGTTTCGGTCTTAGCCTTAATGCTCTCTATGATAGTACACACCTATCGTCATACTGGAGACATAGATGCGGAGAAGTCCAGGAGGATGAAAGGATAGCGAATTGAGCTTTCTGATAACTAACGCTCCTATACTCATAATAGCGATTCCTCTGCTGGCAGCATTTCTAATCCCTCTGATAAGTCGAGCGAGTGTAAAGGCACGGGACATATTCGTAATAACGGCCCTTGCTTTCGTGGAACTGCTGGTCATACTCTTGGCAAGGGACATCTACGCCAACGGAACAGTTGTCTATACGCTTGGAGCCTCTTTACCGGACCTCACTATTCCCGGCGGTTACATGGTCCCGGTACGGATAATTCTGGAAGTAGACGGCATGTCCATATTCATGGGCATAGTCTCAGTCACCGTCGCCCTAGCAGCGGCTGTATATTCCCTTCGCTTCATGAGAGCAGAGACAGGGCAGGCTAGGTTCTATACTCTGGTTCTACTTATGCTGGTCGGGATGCTTGGGCTGGAATTCACCGGCGACATGTTCAACCTCTTCGTGTTTTTGGAAATACTCTCCATTTCCGGGGCGGCGTTGGTAGCTTTTAGGACGAGATTCGCCGATACCTCGGAAGGTGGTTTCAAATATATAGTCATATCTGCAATCGGGGCACTGACAGTCCTATTTGCTGTGGGCTTGCTTTATGCCCAATACAACTTACTCAACATGGCTGCTCTCGCTGATGTAATGCAATATACCATGCTGGATAAGATAGCTTTGGCCTTATTGGTAATAGCATTTGTTATGAAACTTGGAGGTGTGCCCTTACATATGTGGGTGCCAGATGCCTACGCTGTTGCCCCTGCGCCGACAACCGCCATGCTGGTAACGGCGAGCCAGGCATGCCTGTATGCCCTCTTCAGGGTTTGCTTCACCCTTTACGGAGTTACCCTAAACACGGCTACGGTGGGTTGGATAGTGATAATCCTTGGGGTATTAAGCATGTTCATCGGGGTTACTATGGCCATCCCTCAAACGGACATCAAGAGATTGATGGCCTATCACGCTATTTCACAGACCGGATATATGTTGCTTGGGGTAGGCGTTGGACTGGCCGTTCTGGGCAACGTAGAAGCTTTGGCTACCTATGGAAGAGATGCGATGGCCGGAGGCATCTTCCACATAATAAATCACGCTTTGTATAAAGGACTGCTATTCTTGACCGCAGGCGCTCTATTTTATCGGCTGGGCCACAGAGACCTCAACAGAATGGGCGGCTTGGGGCATAACATGAAGTTCACCGCGATATTTTTCATAATTGGAGCCTTGGCCATTTCCGGCATTCCCCCTCTCAACGGATTCGCTTCAAAGTTCATGATCTATGAGTCTGTTTATCAGTTCAACCCCATCCTGGCCATAATAGCCATGCTGGTATCCATCATAACTCTGGCTTCTTTCACCAAGGCCTTCCAATCAGCTTTTACGGGACCGCAGTTGCCTGAATCTAAGGATGTAAAAGAAGTCCCCAAAGGGATGATAGTTGGCATGGGCATTCTGGCCGCGGTGATTATCTTCTTCAGCATATTCCCGGGGCTAATTGTCGATACCATAGTCTATCCGGCTACAGATGCGCTAATAAACCAGGCTGGATACATAAATGGGGTTATGGGGGCTGGGCCATGATCCGGAGTCCTTCTGGAGGACATTATGGGGGGTTATAGATGTCAATTTTAGAATCTGGCCTTGCCTTTTGGAATCCCATCATTTGGATCATCGTATTCATAGTTGTGATGGCTTTGGCCTATTATTTCAGGAGTCGGGGGCAGAAAAAATATAAGAAAGGGACTGCTCAAACGGAGATCTTTGTAAGTGGTGAAGAACCTCCTGAAGCAGAGGAAAGACATATCAAAGCCCACAACATATACTGGGGATTCTTCGAGACCCTTAAGGGATATTACGAAAGAAACATGAGAGCACACACCGGGATAGTAAACGATTATATTATCTGGTTTGTAGCGCTTATAGCTATAACCGCAGTGATACTTTTCATCGTGGGAGTCATTTAATGAAAGGAGAGATATGAGCCTTAGTTCCTTTAGGAGGGCGCTATGGGTTTACCATATGAATACCGGGTCGTGTAACGGATGCGATATTGAGATTCTCGCCGTACTTACCCCCCGGTATGACGTTGAGCGTTTTGGGATCATGCTTGTGGGTTCGCCGCGGCATGCTGATGTATTACTGGTGACAGGGCCGGTAACCACGCAAATGGCTTCGAGGGTCAAGCGCGTATATGAACAAGTACCTGACCCCAAGATGGTCATCGTAGTTGGCAACTGCGGCACAGAAGGGGGCGTATTCCATGAATCCTATAATTTGGTCGGACCAGTGGACCAGGTTATACCGGTGGGTGTTTATGTTCCCGGATGTCCGCCCAGACCTGAAGCCATCATAGAGGCAGTGGCCAAGGCATGGGTAAAGCTGGAGCAAGCTGAAAAGCAGGGGGTAATATAGGTGGAAATACTGAGTCCGGAAGCAATAGTTGACAGTTTTAAGACTGCTCTGGGAGATAGCTTTATCGATTCGAAAATCTATGAAAGGGAGGTGGCAGTAAAAAAGAATCTCCGCAGAACAATCTGGATATATGTGAAGAGAGAGGCGTATAGAAGAGCAGTAGAACATATCTGTACACTTCAGGAATATCCCCATTTGGCCATAATCTCATCCGCTGATCTTGGAGATACTGTTGAGTTAATATGTCACTTCACACTATATTACGGGCATCACCTTCAAGAGTTATCACTGGGCCTGCGTGTTAGCTTACCTAAGAATGACCTGAGGATAGCAACCATTTCGGATATTATTCCTGGCGCGTTGTTTACCGAACGTGAAACTCAAGAGATGATGGGGGTCGAAGTGGTCGGAATTCCAGATAAGAGACGCCTGTTCCTACCTGACGATTTTCCGGATGGTGTTTACCCCTGGAGAACAGATGGGAAGGGGCCCCAGGACTTGCTTAGAGTCCTGCCGGGGAGGGAGCCAAAATATGGCAATGGATGAGACAAAAACGAGATACACAATACCCGTTGGCCCGATTCATCCCGCCTTGAAGGAGCCGATTCGGCTAGACCTTGACGTTGATGGTGAGGAGATTGTGGATGTGGATATTATTGCGGGGCAGGTCCACCGCGGCATCGAATGGCTTGGTATGAATAGAAATAACCCTATCCAGACCATATATATGTCTGAACGCATATGTGGCATCTGCAATATATGTCATCCCTTCGCATATGTTGTAGCTGTGGAGCAAGCCGCTGGAATCACCCCCCCGGAACGCGCTGAATATATAAGGGTAATCATCGCCGAAATGGAGCGAATACACTCTCATCTCCTATGGGCAGGCGTCGCGGCTCACGAGATTGGCTTCGACACCGTGTTCTATCTTGCGTGGCGTGTTAGAGAGGAGATAATGGATTTGATGGAATATGTGACAGGAAACCGGGTCACCAAGGCGATGTTCCAGATTGGCGGGGTGAGAAGAGATATTACCGAAGAGCAGTTTCCCAGGATTAGGCAATCTCTGGACTACTACAAGAGCATATTCAACCAGTTGAAAAGCGTGTTTTTGGACGATTGGACCATCCGGATGCGTACAAGGAATGTAGGTATCCTTAAAGCCGAGGACGCTTTGAAACTGCTTGCAGTGGGACCGACTACTAGAGCGAGTGGCGTACCCAAGGACGTAAGGCAAGACCAGCCTTATGCTGGCTATGCCGATTTAGATGTCAAAGCCGTCACCCCTGATGCACTCACCGGAACTGTGGTTGGTGATGTGTATGACCGAATCATCGTTCGATTACTGGAGGTTAAGCAGTCCATTGAAATCATAGAGCGGTGTCTAGATGAAATGCCGCCTGGCCCCATAGTCGCCGAGCCGAAGACGGCAAAGCTCTTGAACACGCTGACTAAGGCAGAAGGTGAGGGCGTCGGCCGAGCCGAAGCGCCTAGAGGTGAAGTTATACACTATGTTCGTCTGGAAGCTGGGAGGGAGACCCTGTCCACGTGGAAGATAAGGGCCCCCACATATGTGAACCTTATGTCAATACCGACAATACTCAAGGGTGGGCAGATTGCCGATGTCCCAATTGCCTTTGCCTCTATTGACCCCTGCATGTCATGCACCAATAGAGCTATTGTTGTCGACCTCAAAACGAATAGGAGGTCTGTGCTTACTGGCGAGGAATTGCACAGACTCTCCGTTGAAAAAACAAGGAACTTGAAAGGTAATGAACCTAATAGGTGATAGCTCCTGGTTAAGTATTCCAATAATAATCGTCGGTGCGATCATTGTTGCAATACTTGGGACAGTCTTTGCTTTGTTATTCCGGGGTATGGACCGCAAATTGGTTGCCCACATGCAGGGTAGAATAGGCCCTCCAATAATCCAGCCCTTCCGTGATGTCCGGAAGCTACTTATCAAGGAAACTGTCATACCTGATGGTGCGGTTTCTTGGCTCTTCAATTCTGCTCCAATTGTTTGCTTGGTGGTGACAATTGTGGTACTTCTTTACATCCCCGTATTCGGGCAGAAGGCACTTTTGGATGGCTTCGGCGACTCCATACTAATACTATACCTGTTGATCCTGCCATCTCTGGCATTTGTGGCAGGCGGGTTCGCGTCAAGTTCACCGTATGCTACTGTGGGTGCACAGCGTGAAATGGTTATTATGATGAGCTATGAATTCTCCCTAGCATTAGTTATAGTCGCCATTGCTTGGCGTATTGTTCCTCTCACCGATGCTGATCCGTTCATGTTGTCCACAGTTGCTGCATATCCCATATGGAACCTAGTAGGCCCACTAGGAATCGTCGGAGCAGTGATTCTGCTCTTTGCTCTGGTTACCGTAACACCGGGAGAAGTTTCTAAGGTGCCATTTGACATAGCTGAAGCTGAAACCGAGATTGCTGGAGGAATATTGGTTGAATATTCGGGAAGAAATCTAGCTTTGTTCTACCTCTCCGATGTGCTTAAGGCTTTTGTGATGGTATCCTTAATAGTCGCTCTATTTTTCCCGTACAACCTCTCTCCTGTGATTGGAATTAGCGCCGGTATTCCTGCGGCTATAGTGGATGGCTTATTCTTCCTCATCAAAGTCTTTGTGATAATGTTTGTTAGCGTGATGCTGATACGCGCTGCCATGGCGCGGTTTAAGATTAGTCAGGCAAGCTACGTCTATCTGATAGCAATGACACTCATAAGTCTTGTGGGGTTGATATTGATAGGGGTAGACCTAATGCTGTGAGGCGAGAGATATGGGAGTAGTTGGCACGATACTAAAGCAGCTCTTTCTGAAGCCGGCTACAAATAAATTCCCGGCAAAATATGCGCCGGCATCAACCATTCAATTCCTGGACAAGGTTACAAAAGGTGAATTGAAGTTGATACCGCCAATACCGGTACCGCCCAGGTTTCGGGGAAAAATCGCCTATGACAGGGACAAGTGTACCGGGTGCAAGCTATGCGTTAAGATCTGCCCCACCAGAGCCATAGAATTACTGCCCGAGGAGAAAAAGGTGAAGGTTTTCATATCCAGATGCTGCTTCTGTGCTCAGTGTGTTGACATCTGCCCAGTGGATGCACTTGCCATGACCGATGAGTTCCTGCTTTCGACCTATGATAAATATGCCGATGAGCTTGTGCTGAAATAGCGAGGTAGACTACAAGCTTTTCGTTTTCGAATTCCGGTCCTAAATACTCATTTCCAGAAGCCTTATTTCATTCAGGCGACTTTCTGTTATCAGACTTGCAACGTGATCCCCTACCTTTTGGACAATGCTAGATAACGCTGTACCGAAATCCATTCTAGCGGGTTGGATTCCTATAAGCACTACATCGTTACAGAACTCGCTTACGTAGGAGACAAAAACAGATAGTGGTATGTTATGCGTGGAAACATGCATGACGCCTATCTTCTCAGGTGGGACAATTCTATATGAACCCGGCCTCAATCCCATATCAGCCGCGTCCACTAATACAAGTCTGTCGGGATTATGTTTTCTGACGATTGATGTGTAACTTTCAGGAGTTGTGCCGCAATCTATCGCAATAACGCCACTCATTCCCATGGCTTGAGCCTGTTCTGGCTCTTCCTCAGCAGCTTGGAGCTGTTCAATGATCCTTTGCGCAACGTAAACGCCAATTCCATCGTCGCCATTTAACGTATTCCCTATGCCAAGGATTACCTCTGTCACGTCTCACTTATCAGCATAAAGGATAAACCTCACACAAATCAAATCTACTGAGCTTCCGAAGACCTCTCAAAAGGATAAAGCTTTTGCACAAAGCCATACGCCTATGTTCTTGCCATAACTCTCACAGTGACTCCAGTCGAAGTACGCTAGCCTAAACAGACCCGAAGCGCTTAACAGCTATTGAGTTATCTAACCCGTATAGCTATAGTTGAATGATATTCTTGACTTCTGTCTAAAACAATACACCTACTTGTTCTTCCTTGACGCTGGAAACTCAGCAATGCTAGACTTGCCTTGCCCGTGAACCGAGTCGGCATTTTGTATCATCCCCGGCTGGAGAAAGCTCGAGATCTAGCTAACAAGCTGGCAGACTCATTATCTGGGCAAGGGGTCAGATTTCGCGTTAAGCACTATCGCGGTGCTACTATGCTCCACCTGCTCGGAGTATACCTTCTGTCAGTGCCCTCACTAGGACAAATCTGGGGAGGATCAGATTTACCGGTGAAGTTTGTGCCGTTTCAGGCCATGCTTCCTAATAGGGCACCAAAAGCCAGCGACTCGGGAAGTCGAAGCCGCGCTAGTCCATCCTCAAAATCAAACTTATCAAGGTAGAGTATGGAGCTACCCTCCCTGCCACTATCCCTGACCGGCCACTGTATCCCCTCAGCGGGAATCCCTTCATATTTAAGCTCAGCAAAGATATCGGATGAGCTACTTATTTCAGCAAAAATGTCCGCAGCTGATGAATAATACATGGGGTAACCAAGAGACGAGGCTAGTTCCGACAAGATTACCCAGTTTTGTTTGCCAGCCAAAGCCGGAATAGCTTGATACAAGCGCTGCACCCGGCGTTCACAATTGGTAACGGTACCTTCAGACTCAGCGGGGCTAGCTCCAGGAAGGATAACGTCCGCCTGAGAAAATACGTGAGTAAGCAAGGGGGCTAAAACCACAACAAAGGCACACCCATCAAAAGAAAGGCTATTTGGTAATTCATCGCCGTTGCTAAGAATGAGAAGACCCTTCAATTCACCACGGTTTATCCCCTCAGTTATGCCGAAGAGATCTTTCCCCTTTTCTTCAGGCAAACGCTTTTGCCATAGAGCTGCGAACTTTCGTCTTGTAGCTAATTCACTAATCAACTGTTGTCCTGGGAGATAGTCCGGCGAAACTCCCATGTCAATTTGTCCCTGACTATTGCCATAGTTACAAAGAGCTATTATCCCAGCGCCTTGTCGACCTACATTCCCGGTAATCAATGCCAGATTGTTGAGAAGAGTGAATTCAGAGGGGGTGATAGTGTCAGCGTCGGCAACAATTACCGGATTCTTTGCCCGAACATAGAGATGTATCAGGTCAATGACCTTGGCGGGCTTAACCCAAAATTCCTCACCTACTTTCTCCAAAGGATATTGCTTCATCTCCCTTTGCAGCTTCTCAACCCCGGTCGTCCGCTGCATGACAAAGTCACGGTCGACAAGCCCGTAATGAAGAATATGATTCAGCATCGTTTGCAGTAACTCCTGAGTCATTCTGGGATTGACTCTAAAGGTGACATCTGCCAGTGGGTCAAGTGGGGTCGCCTGCGTGTTAATTATGACCAGCTTACTCCCTTGGTCTGTCGCCTTCCTAATCTTGGAGGCAATCACGGGGTATTCAGCGGCAATATCACAGCCAAAAACCAGGATTAAATCACTGGTCAAAATGTCATTAAAGCAGCAAGTAGAGGCGCTTTTGCCAAAGCTCTCGGCTAGATTAAGCTTTGATATGGAAGGAATAGTGCTGCTAATGTTATTAGTGCCAAAAGCAACTCGGGCAAGTTTCTGAGCTAGGTAATTCTCCTCATTAGTTAGCTCTTGAGATGCTAGCACTGACAAACTATGACCACCATGCTGGTCTCTGACTTGTTTCAAGCCCTCGCTAGCTGCTGCTAAAGCCTCCTCCCAACTGGTTTCCACTAAGCGATCGTTCTGTCTGACAAAAGGTGCTGTCAACCGTGCCGAGCTATGAATGAAACGAACATAATCATAAGCGCCCCTCTTGCACAGATTACCATCATTTACTGGATTTCCTATTGGTGAAGCAACCTCAACAGCTGTATTTGCCATCGTTTTTAGCTCTAAGCGGCAACCAATTCCGCATCGCGGACAAACACTGGACACCGTCTCAAACTGCCAAGGTCCCGGTTTAGGTAAGTAAGTTTTGGAAACCAGAGCCCCTGTAGGACAGGTGGAGACACACTGTCCACAGGACTCACAAAGGGTTGCTAGCAGAGGCAAACCCAAGAAAGGTTGAATCAAAGTATCAAAGCCGCGGTGGGCAAAACTCCAGGCACCAATGCCTTGAACTTCGGCGCATATCCGAACACAGCGCCCACACAAGATGCACTTGTTGGGATCCATAACAATACAAGGGTCGTCATCACTAGTGGGATAATGGTGCTTTTCGCCACCAAACCTATTCTGCTTTATCCCATATTTCGTGGCTAACTTCCTCAGTTCACAATCGAAGACAGCCTGACAACCACAGGAGAGACACCGCTTGGCTTCCCTTCTTGCCATCTGTTCAGTAAATCCCAGCTCAATCTCGTTGAAGTTCCTCCTTCTCTCTTCAGGAGCCAAAGCTAGCATTTTTGTTCGAGGTATCTTCTCTTTATCAATATATTCATTAATATCGATCTCATTGAGCTCCCCCTTAGTGCAGTTGAAAGGCTCTCGAAGCAATGCCATTGGCTGCCCGCCAAGGTATTGATTTACAGAAATTGCTGCCTTTCGCCCTGCAGCTAACGCCTGCACTACTGTCGCCGGACCGCTAGCGCAATCACCCCCGGCAAAAACCCCTTCAATAGAAGATTGCATGGTTTCTTCATCAATCCTAAGGTACCCCCGGGGGCCAAGTTCCACTTCGCCATCTTGAGAAAAAGCTGAACTGTCTAATGTCTGTCCAATAGCTGCAATCGCTGAATCTACAGCCATTTCAAATTCCGAACCTTTAATCGGGGCTGGCCTTCGTCTTCCTGAGCTATCTGGCTCTCCTAAAACCATTTCGACACATTCCATGCTGGCTACTCTGCCGTTATCCCCTATAAGTGTGGTAGGCGCTGCTAGAAAGCGGAACTGAACCCCTTCTTGCTGAGCCTGCTCTATCTCCTCATCAGTAGCTGGCATTTCTTCTCTGGAGCGGCGGTAAACAATCGTTACCTCCTTTGCCCCCAGCCGCAGAGCTGTCCTAGCAGAATCTATAGCTGTGTTGCCGCCACCAATAACGGCTACTTTGTCTCCTAAACGGATCTCCCTGTGGCTGACCACGTCATGAAGGAATTTGATGCCGTGAAAAACACCTCCTAGCTCCTCACCATCTACTCTCATTTCTTGGCTTGCTTGCGCCCCGAGAGCAATGAAAATCGCTTCATAACCATCGGACTTCAGACTCTTAACAGTGAAGTCTCGTCCCAGTGCTACATCACAGTGAACCTGAGCACAGAGATTCACTATAATTGCTATTTCCTTATCTAGTATTTCCTTAGGTAAACGATACTCAGGGATGCCATAGCGAAGCATACCACCTAGATCAGGATTTGCCTCAAAAATAGTCACCTCATGCCCTTCCAAAGCCAAATAATAGGCCGCTGATAAACCAGCAGGCCCAGCGCCTATAACAGCTACCTTATGTCCACTAGCTGGCTTAACCTCAGGTAAGCAAGGTCCATGACCCAAATCATAATCAGCCACGAATCTCTTCAAGGCATTTATCGCCACTGGTTCATCTACCAGGTTTCGACGGCATTTTTGCTCACAAAAACGGGGGCAAACCCGACCGATAACAACTGGTAGCGGAATGGATTCCCTTATAAGCCTTGCTGCTTCTTCATAGTGTCCATCAGCAATCAAAGCAATGAAGCCCTGAACATCTACCCCAGCTGGGCAGGCCAGTTGACACGGCGCGATACAATCACCATAATGATCAGAAATAAGCAACTCCAGGCACATTTGCCTTAGAGCGACGAGGCTATCGGTTTCGGTCCTTACGAGCATGCCTTGGGTAACCGAGGCGGCGCAGGCAGGCACCGGGGAACGGGCTCCTTGCACTTCAACCAAGCACATACGACAAGCGCCATAAGGCTTTAGGCGGGGGTCGTGACACAAGGTAGGGATTTCCACTCCATTTTGTTGAGCTGCTGCCAAGATGGTGCTCCCTCCCTTAACCTCCACTTTCTTCCCATCTAGCATGAAATCAACTTTGGTCACTCTCACCTCCTATTGGACCGAGATAGCTTCTAGCTTGCAGACGCTCACACACAAGCCGCAACGAATACACTTATCTTGGTCAATAACATAGGGATGTTTCTTTTCTCCCGAGATGGCCCCAGTGGGGCAATACTTGGCGCAAAGCCCACAGCCAGGACAGTTCTCAGGGACAACTTCATAAGTGATCAGGGCTCGGCATTTCTTTGCCGGACATCTCTTCTCGAAAACATGAGCTTCGTACTCATCCCGAAAGTATCTAATAGTGGTTAACACCGGATTAGGTACTGTTTGTCCTAGCCCGCACAAAGAAGCTTCCCTTACATTCTCTGCCAGTTCCTCCAGAAGTTCTATATCGCCATCTCCGCCTTCGCCGTTGGTGATTCGCTCCAGGGTCTCCATCATGCGCTTGGTTCCCAAACGGCAAAAAGTGCATTTGCCACAGGATTCATCTTGGGTAAAATTGAGGAAGAACTTGGCTACGTCCACCATGCATGTGCTTTCATCGACGACCAGCATGCCGCCAGAGCCCATGATAGCACCAGCACCCGTTAGCGATTCGTAATCCACGGGAGTATCAGCCAAGCTCGCAGGGAGACAGCCGCCAGAAGGTCCACCTATTTGTATCGCCTTAAATCCCAAACCAGAAGAGGTGCCACCGCCAATATCAAAGACTATCTCATTCAAGGTCATGCCCATAGGGATTTCCACCAAGCCACCATGAGCTACTTTCCCAGCCAAAGCAAAGACCTTGGTTCCTTTGCTCTTTGCTGTTCCATAAACACTGTAGGCGTCAGCTCCGTTCAATATTATCCAGGGCACATTAGCTAAGGTTTCCACGTTATTTATACAAGTAGGCTTACCCCACAAGCCAGACTGAGCTGGGAAGGGAGGGCGAATCCGCGGCATTCCTCGCTTACCTTCGATGGACATTAGCAAAGCGGTCTCCTCACCACAGACAAAAGCTCCAGCCCCCTGACGAATTCTCAGGTCAAAATCGAACTCACCATGGAGAATATCATCACCAATAAGACCTCGCTCTCTGACCTGAGTAATTGCTATTTCTAAGCGCTGAACTGCCAAGGGATACTCCGCCCTTACGTAAATATAGCCTTCGCAAGCTCCAATGGCATACCCCGCTATTAACATACCCTCCAGGACACTGTGAGGATCGCTTTCAAGGACACTCCTATCCATAAAGGCTCCGGGGTCACCCTCATCAGCGTTGCATATTATGTACTTCTGATTCCCTGGTGATTTTCTCGTAAAGTTCCACTTAATGCCGGTGGGAAATCCTGCTCCCCCTCTTCCCCTTAATCCAGATTTGGTAATCTCCTCAATTACTGCCTCTGATGACATGCCTCTGAGCACTTTCTTCAGAGCCTCATAGCCACCGACATTCAAATAGTCGTCAATGCATCCAGGATCAATCTCCCCGCAGTTCCTCAACACAATCCTTTTCTGCTTGGCTAAAACCTTAGCTTCAGGAGTGTTAATACCATCAGCAATAACAAGCCATTCTGTAATTGGGTTCCCGCCAATAACATGCTCCCTTACTATGCAGTCGACCTTGTCTGGAGTGACGTCACCATAAACAAAACGCCCGGCCTCAGAGGATACTTCAACAAGTGGTTCTCGATAACACAAGCCCATACAGCCAGTTTGCTGTAGTTTCACCTTTGAACCTTCCCGGCTGAGCATGTCACTCAAAGCATCATATACCTTTCGTGCCCCAGCAGCTATGCCACAAGAGGCCGTTCCAACCTTTACTGTCCTCGCTTGCCCTCCATCATTGGCTCTTAACATGGGTCACCTAACCCTCTCTACAGTTTGCTCTCGAATTTCGGCTACCAATTTCCGAACAGCTTCAGGAGTCAATCGTCCACGGATGTCCTCATTAGCCATGGCGCATGGGCCTAAACTACAACAGCCAAGACAAGCTACCCGTTCCACAGTAAAAACGCCGTCAGGACTAGTTTCCCCTTCCTTGGCACCGACCTCTAGGGCTAGGGCATCAGAAATCCTCTCCGCCCCAGCCAGGTGACAAGCTGTCCCATGACAGACTCTAATGGTATTCTCTCCCAAAGGCCTAAGCCGAAAACGAGTATAGAATAATACTATGCCAAAGATTTCACTCGCTCGGACGCTGGTATTCTCAGCTATGCGCTCGATCGCCACTGGCGGGATATATCCATAAGTGTCCTGTATCTCTTGTAGGATAGGTATGATAGCTCCGGGCTCCACATTGTTCTTATGGACTATGGCGTCAATAACTGCAAAACTAGGTGTTTCTCTTACTCTAGTTTCTGCTAGCATAATAGCTCTCCTTTTCTATGCTTATTCCCCAAGCCCCCAAAATAGCGATACTGATGCTACACTCCGCTGTGAGTCAAAGCCTTAAGAAGCTCTTTCTTGGAAGCGCGATGCCGCTCGAAGATACTAACAAGTCTGAGGATTTCCATATTCTTGACCCATCCCTTGGCTTTTATCTTGTTGGCCAAGGCTTCAACGGTAATTGGTGCATCTACCATGATTACCATGTCACGAGAGCCGATAACCGGGTCAACAAAATCAACCCCCGGCATCTCCTCCAACTCACGCAGCGCCTTGATGAACTCCTGCTGCTCCATCTCGTCAGCCACATCCACCATTAAATACGCTCGCAGTCCCATTTGCTTACCTCCTTTCTTTTTATTCTGACTCCATTTAACAACATTGTTCACGCGAGCACATCGGTGGGCATACTGGTTATTGTCTGGAAGAAATACCTAATTAAGAACCTAGCTCTATCATGGTTATCACTGCCTGAAGCCCGTAGTCTATCAACCAAAATTAGGGTTTTCACCTAGATATGCTAAAATGGGCTTGGATTAGCGATAATGAAGCGAATCAGGATTTTGCTTGCCGAAGACCATGTAGTTGTGCGAGAGAGCATTCGCAAATTTCTGGAAAACGCGGAAGACCTCGAGGTAGTCGGCGAGGCGGGTGATGGTGAACAAACCGTGCAGTTAGCCAATCAACTCAAGCCGCAAGTCATACTTCTGGACATTGCCATGCCCAAGCTTAACGGCATTGAAGCTACTAGGCAGATCAAGGCAACTCAGCCATCAATTGCTATATTGATACTCACTGCTTACGATTATGACCAATATGTTTTTGCTCTATTAGAAGCCGGGGCTGCCGGTTATCTGCTAAAGGACATCAGCGGCCAGGAACTGATCAATGCTATCCGTGCCGTAGATAAAGGAGACTCGGTACTCCATCCTGCAGTTGCCCGCAAGGTAATGCAGCGATTCAGAAGTCCAACCAGAGTTGCTGAGGCCCACGGTTTGGACTTGCTATCCGAGCGAGAGATGCAAGTGCTCAAAATAGCAGCCAGGGGTAAAGGCAACAGAGAAATCGCCGACGAGCTTTTTCTGAGCGTACGAACCGTTGAGGCTCACCTGGGAAACGTTTTCAACAAGCTAGGAGTAGGCTCACGCACCGAAGCTGTCATCTATGCCCTTAAAAGGGGATGGGTGGGCTTAGAAGATATTAGCAGCGGCTGAGGAGACACCCCATGGCCACAAAGGCTAACACGGAACAGCCCACAGGCAAAAAGTCGCCTTTCTACGGCCCCCACTTGTGGATAATAATAGCTCTTTTTGTAGTTATCACTCTTCACCATTATGGGGAGCAAATAGGTATCCACTGGGCGCTATTGCCTGACTCAGTCTTTGGCCTGACCCGACATGCTGTTGATCGAGTTCTTTACCTGGTGCCTATTATCTACTCGACCTTTGTTTTCAAACTAGTCGGCGGTATAGCTAGTTTGGCCGCTGCCTTCGTCCTGATGCTACCCCGTGCTCTATTCATTTCACCAAGTCCCCCAGACGCCTTATTGGAAACTGCCGCCATTATAGCCATAGGCGTTATCATAGTTATGTGGCTTAATTCACGGAGGAAACAGAGCGAACAACTAGAAATCGCTTTAGCAAGGTTAGAAACAACCCAGCGGAAGCTGCAATCTCAAGTTCGCACCACTATAGAGAGAGAAAGAGAATTATCCACCATTAGTGCCTTTTGTGCCACGTGTGCTCAGTGTGTGGAGATACAGCAAGTTCTCAAAGCTGCTCTTGACATGGTCATGGAAGTGATGAAGGTGGAAGTGGCACTGATATGGTTCCTGGAAGAGCAGACTCAAGAATTGCGAGTCATGGCTTTTGAAGGTGTGCCTGAAGAATTCGCCTCAGGTGTAGATCGAATGAGATTAGGCGAAGGATTTAATGGCCGAGTGGCTCAAACAGGAGAGCCATTGCTGGTTGAAGACGCCTCGCACGATCCAAGACTAACCAGACCGGTGGTGCAGCAGGAAAAGCTCCAGAGTCAGCTAATTGTGCCCTTAGTATCTCGAGGCAAAATCACAGGCACACTCTGCGTGGCGGCACGCCAGCGACGTGAATTCACCCATGATGAAATAGAATTAATGACGGCTATTGGTAACCAAATCGGTATTGGTATAGAGAACTGTCGCCTTTCTCAAGAGCAGCTAGCAATGACAGAGCAGCTAAAACAGTCTGAGGAGAAGTATCGCCAGCTTTTCCAAAGCGCTCATGATGCGATTTTCGTCCATAACTTAGAAGGCAAAATCACTACTGCCAACTATGCTATGGCTGAGCTTGCTGGATCTAACCTAGAAGATCTGATTGGGCTGGATGTAAGAGAGCTCCTGTCAGAAGGTGGCTTTCTCGTGGCTAAAGAGGTAAAGAGGAGACTTTTGCGAGAAGGAAAGGTGGATCCCTTCGAGCAAAAGCTCGTCAGAAAAGATGGCAG
>CAYVSN010000001.1:0-21930 GCA_964453875.1 uncultured Dehalococcoidales bacterium | reverse complement strand
TCCTGATGGTGTGATCGGCCTTGTCGCCGGTAAGCTAGCAGAGGAATTCTACCGGCCGACTGTAATTCTTAGCCTTGGGTCGGAAGTATGTCGCGGCAGTTGCCGTAGCATACCTGAGTTCAACATTTTGTCTGCCCTAGAAAAGTGCCATGATTTGCTTCGCAGCTTTGGTGGTCATGCCTTTGCTGCCGGATTTACCGTGGCACGCCAGAACTTGCCCGAGCTAGAGCAAAGAATCATGGAATTAGCTATGAGTGACCTGTCTCACGTCGACCTTCGCCCTAAGTTGGTCATTGATGCCGAGCTGCCTTTATCCGCTTTTGCCGGCAATACCTTTAATCTGATTCAGAGACTAAGCCCATTCGGTCAAGGCAATCTCAAACCTACTTTTCTCACTCGGCACGTAGCCGTAGGCGAATGCGAGAAACTTGGCAACCAAGGTGAACATCTGCAGTTGAAACTCAAACAAGGAGATGTAACCTGGAGAGCCCTGCAGTTTGACTCATGGAGAGCTAAGGAGGTAATACCTTCTTATATAGATATCGTGTATAACCTGGAGAAGGACTGGTGGAATGGAGAGGAAGTGCTGCGTCTTAACCTTCTCGACTTTGCTCCAAGTAGTCAGCCTCATTAGCTGATGCAGCAACCGAAGCCCCTTGCCGAAACTTGCGCATCCTTATTACTAGCAAAGGCAGAGCTACTACCAGTATTACTAAGCTGATCACTTGACCTTGGTGAAGTCCAAAAAGAAATGGCTCGTTTAAACGGAAAAATCTCAAGCCAAAATCACCAGCGGCGTAAAGGCAAAGGTAGAGGAGGACGAGAGAACCTTGTGGCTTGAGTCGGTCGCGCAGTCGCCATATTACAGCAAAAACTATGAGGTTCCATATTAGAAAGTAAATCTGTGTGGGATAGAGCGGAATGGTTACACCATCTTGATAGAGGTGAAGCCCATCCCAATATCGGGGAATGGAATCCCGAGCCGTATAGATTACTGCCCCGGGGAAAGAGTAAAAGGGGCTAGGTTTACCAAAGCAGCAACCGTTTATGGTGCAGCCAAGTCTGCCTATGGCTTGAGCCAGAGGCGCTCCTACAGCAGCAGCATCACCCAAGATAGCTAGGCTGGAGAAAGACATCTTCTTCACTGTGACATAGATCAACGCCGCCACAACGGCACCGATGATGGCTCCGTAGAGACTCAGTCCAGCGAAACCAATGATCTCCCCGGGGTGCGTGACATAATAGTCCCAGTAGTCAACCACGTGAAACAGCCTAGCTCCTATGATGGCTCCGATAATCCCACACGGAAAGAGGCTATAGATGATGTCGCGTGAAACGCCGAGCCTTTTCAGCTCTCGAAAGGTGATAGCGAACAGTACTATTGCTGCTGAAGCCACCGCGATTCCATACCAAGTCACAGTGAGAGGACCAATGGAGAAAGCGATGGGGTCAATCCCGATAATAAGCATTTGGTTTCTGTTTTCTGAGAACGTTCACCTATTCAAGACAAAACGGCATTGACAAAGGCTTCAGCACTGAAAGGGGCCATATCCTGCGTCTTTTCGCCAGTACCTATATAGGTGATAGGTATATTCAACTCACCACAAATGGCAAACACTATCCCGCCTTTAGCAGTGCCGTCCAGCTTGGCCAAGAAAATCCCGGTTACGTCCACCGCCTGAGTGAAATACCGGGCTTGAGCTATGCCATTCTGCCCTGTGGTAGTATCCATCACCAACAAAACCTGATGTGGAGCCGAGGCATCATGTTTAGCTGCTGCTCTCTTTATCTTCTTAAGCTCTTCCATGAGATTAGACTTGGTATGAAGACGACCGGCGGTGTCGATAATCACTGCTTGAGCGTGGCGGTTACGTGCTGCCTGAATAGCATCGAAGGCAACTGCACCTGGGTCGCCACCAGGCTGGTGGGCAACAACTTCAGCAGCAACTTCCCTTCCCCAATACTTAATCTGCTCAATAGCTGCTGCTCTGAAGGTATCGGCTGCCGCTAGAATAACCTTCTTCCCTTGCGAGGTAAAGCTATAAGCCAGCTTGGCAATGCTTGTTGTCTTACCTGAGCCATTCACGCCAACAACAAGGATAACTTGAGGAGATTCTTCGCTGCGCTCCGACTGGCGAAGTGAATTGGGGACGCTTAAAAGATTTACCATTTCATCTTTCAAAGCTGACTTAATCTGTGAAGCATCTGCCAGCTTGTCTGTTCTCACCCGCTGCTTGACCCTTTCTACAAGTTTTTCTGTAGTGTCCACACCAACATCTGCTAGGATAAGCAACTCCTCCAGCTCCGCCCATATTTCCTCCCCTACTGAGCCTCGGTCTAGAAGACGGGTTATCTTGCTAAACCAGGCTTCTTTGCTTCGCTTTACCCCTAGCTCTGTCTTTTTCAGCCAATCAGGCAATATCAGCCCCTCCGCTTAGACTACTAGCATATAGTAGCATAGGTGCAAGTGACTTTATAGCTTACGAGCCTCAGCCGTCCATGTCACGACACCATCCTTGTTCTGTCATCCTAGTCAAATTGTCCTCAGCATGCCTATGCCTGATAGTAGAAGCATCGTTGAGATGATAGCAAACCTCGCCGCTGTCAGGGAAGTTGAGCAGTTCACCTCCCAGTTAAAGACCCGGAGCATGGCTGCGCAACCGTAGATGCTAAGAAGAGCCGCCTGAGGTATCAGCCCAGAGATGCCATATGTTGCCAATCGTCGTGCGCTACTTCTCAATTTGAACAGCATATCTTCGGGCTGACTTCGAGGAAGATGGCAAGATACTCCAAGGCAAAGCTCGACCTAGTCGGCCCGGTAGCCTGTGAGGCGGATACACCAAATATCGTGGCAAAGAGCAGTGGAAGCAAATGTT
Source organism: uncultured Dehalococcoidales bacterium (assembly GCA_964453875.1). Lineage (GTDB taxonomy): Bacteria > Chloroflexota > Dehalococcoidia > GIF9 > AB-539-J10 > JADFUX01. The sequence goes on along the minus strand of CAYVSN010000001.1, from coordinate 19,054 downwards.
AAGGACGTAGGGTACTGCCACCAGCGTCAATACCTGACTTGCCTCGTTAATCCGTGAGTCGCGCAACCGTATCGGTTTCAGCACCACCCCTGAGATTGCTTCGCTCTGCTCGCAACGACAAGGAGGGGGATCTGTGGCGAGGAGAAGACCACATTGCGAAGAGTGTCAGTGGGTTGCCCCCCGAGGTGAGCCTTTTCAATCTACACTAATGGACCAAGGTGCCTTCTGTGGCGGAAAAGCTATCCTTATTCTGTATGTTGCAAAGGTAGTTCTTGACCTTTCCTCACAAACAGCAGAGGATATACTATGTCGCTGGTGCAACAAGGAATCCAAACCGCAAGGAATAAGAACAGGAAGACAAGGGGAAGCAGCGGAATCCAGTTAGCTACTCCGAACGTTGTGAAGTAGAACAATGACGCCCACGTGCTTAACAACACATGCCCGGCATGTGGGATTTTGGTTACGTGTCTCCAATAACCAATCGCGATGCCAATTAATGCCGCTGAATTGACAATCTTCCATTTTTCAATCCCAATGATGGGCATTTTTGACGTTTCAATAAAAGGCAGTTCAAACCCCATCTGCACATGGAGCAAGCTCCCTCCGAGATACGGGATAACCACATCGCTGATTGTAGCTATTCCTATTGACCCCGTCCAACCAATCAAGATTGCCATCCAGATCTTACCCTTCCTGTATTTCATATACATCGCGGTAGTCGCTAGTGCGCTTAACACAACATGCAGCGGATGCAGGGTGTAGAAAGCAGTCTCAGAAACATGAGAAGGAACATTGCCAAGGACTATTATGAGCATAATGACAATTCCTGTGATAGCCCCCAAGAAAGTAAAGGCAGCATGTCTTCTTAATTCTTTGGCTATCCGCTCGACCATGTTATAGTGGGGTCACACGTCTTCTTGGCCTTCAGATCTCCTATAGCAGTTGGAGCACAGTCCTAGAGATTCCGAAAGATGATATTGAGTATGAAAGCCAAGATTCTCGGCAAACTTGTTTTCGTCTTGGCACAGTTCCTCATCGGCAAATTCCTGGAGCGCTCCGCAGCGGGAGCAGACCATGAACCGATGGCACCCTTCTTTACTCTGAATGGCACACTTAACAAACCCGCCGCTGGACAAAACCCTATGACTCAGATTGAGGCTGCAAAACAAATCGAGTATGCGATAGATAGTAACGTGATTTAGATATTTGCCTTGGTTCTGTAGAAGCCCCTGGATGTCGTACGGTGAGAGAGGTTTTTGTGCTCCCTGTAGAACCTCGAGCACTTGCTTTCGAGGCTGAGTTATTTTGTAGCCCTGAGCCTGCAGAATCCGAATTGAATCTTGGATCACGCTGATATTCTATAAGAGTGCAAGCCTAATTGCAATATTATTGCATTTAGCCTGAACGCGTACAGGAGATCGTTGTAGTCAATTCCCTTGGTGCTGGAGCTTTTGCAGTTTGTTAGCACCAATCGGCGATTGGAACCCGGCAGCAATCAATTGACCCGTTGGCCACTGCCAGCGCAATGACGAAACTGGAGAAAGGCGAGGTTGGCACACAGCAAATCGTGCCACTACAAATAAGCGATGCTTTGCTTGATTCTTGCGGTTCGTTCCACCCTTCTGCGGGACTATTCGGCTGACCGCAGAGCCCTGGGCTCTAGCCGCATCGGGAACTCCCCTTTGTGATTGCCCTATTATGGCAACACCGCCCATCAACTATTTCCTTCGCAGCCATGCAATATTCGTGCCCCGACCCGTTCGACTTCGGTGTATCTAGTTTCTTGCCTAGGACTATTCTCTGGGTCTTTTGCCCCTGCCTCTCATGAAGCGCTCATAAATGTCGAGCAGGTCAATCTCTCCCATCCAAAACTTCCCGATAAGCCAGCCAACCAGAATGAATAAAACCACGATGAAGGCCTTTAGGCCAAAACATACCACAACAATGCCCAGTACCAACCCAGCGATAGCGCCTATTATCTTCGGGTTTAACATCTTGTTATCATCCATCAGCGCACAGCCAGCCGTTTAGCTTTCCCTGGTTCATATCTAGTCCTAATATCTACCTGCGCCACGGGCAGCCCGGTGAGCTCCTCTACTACTTCCTTGATCTTACTCCGCAAATCTGCCCCGATCTGAAGTATGTTGCTTCCCAGAGCTAACGAAGCCTGACAGGAAATAAGCAAACCTCCGGCGCTTTCCTTTACACGACACTTAACACGATGCACACCGCGGGTACTAGTAACTGTGTGCTCGGCTAACACACCAACACTTCCCGGGTCAATGGTGATGACGCCGTTTTCAGTGGAGCTTATGATTAAGCTAGCCGGCTTGCCCGAGGGTGTGAACTCGAAGAACAGCAAAACGATCATTCCTATAGCAATGACTACACTGATTGCTATGATGGCAGCTAAACTACCCCCCGTAGCATCCGCAACCGCTTGTAGCTGCGATTCAAACCAGGCATAGGGCAGGACATCTGGTGTGCTCACCCCGGTGGCCACAAGCAAGGTGATCACCGCTCCAACTAATATCACTAGAGCAACGATAATCACTACTGCTCGGTTGAAAATAGACATAAACATGCCCTACCGTATCGTTTAGAACCTTTTTCGGCGCCGGCCGTTGGTCAGCTCCTCGTCAATAAGCAGGAAAACCTCCCTAGGCCTCAGTGTCAGCAGCTACTTAGTTGAGAGAAATCTCCTCATCTTGAGATTATCGATGTTACCATATCTGTATGTCATGCGCCAGATGACCTTTGTCTCGTTGTCGTTTTCTTCCACAGAGCCCCGAGGCATGCGATGGCCAAAGTAACTGACAATCTCACTCTTTCGCCTTGGTTTTGCCCAACGGCCACCGACGTAGGAAGCGGTGCCTTGCCTCTCAGCGAATAGTCATCTCCCTTGCGATGCCTTTTGTAGATTTCTCGGGCGAGAAGCTGCACACCTCTTCGCGCGACTATGCGATATACTTACTTTGCCTTTCTCTCCACCTTCTCTGGGAACTCAATGCCCACAATGTGCACATTGATTTCCTTAGCTTCGAGTCCCGCGAGATCAATGAGGCGAGAAGCTACCTTCTTGCGAACTTCGGCGATAATCTTGGGGATGTTGAACCCATATAGGACGTTCAGCGAAAGGTCAACAACAGCCTCTACTGTCCCCACCTCAACCTCCACTCCCCTCGCTTTCCCCTCAGCGCCTCCCAGACGCTCAGCCAGCATGCGGCGAACGGAAAACTTTCCCACCCCGGCAACCCCCTCTACCTCCTTAGCAGCCACCCCGGCGATCGAGGCTACGACCTCATCCGCTATGGTGATTTCACCAGCTCCTGTATACTCTCCAGTCTCTTTGGGTATTTGCTCCATCGGTTCAGAACCTCCTCTCTGTCATTTTTGTGCCTCTCGAACATTCATTGGCTATCCTTTGCCTAGTGTATTGGCATCACCTCCCCAAAGGAGATACTTTGATACTCCCTAGTTTACTCTTTTCCCTAGGGATTGCAAGCCAATTTCCCGCTGGAGTCGTAGCATTTCGGTCAGAATTCTTCATGGAACAACTGCCCACCGACCTTCGGGAAATGGCGATGCATAGGCGATCAAGGCCTAGGCAGCAAGTCGCAGGATGTTGAGCTCATCGGGCTGTTTGAGTGGAACAAGCCAAGCTCTGCGCCGCCCCCAAGCGAAGAAGTCGGCCTTAGTTTGGCATGGGCACCACCTCCCTACATGCGACATGATTATCGGTTACAACAGTCACCAAAGATCGTGGCTAAAGCCTCGTGCCCGTTCCGAGCTGACATCATCTCACATCCTTCCGTATCTTAATCCAAGGCCACCTTACGCCTCAGCTCATCATCCCAATGAAGCACCAATACTACTTCGAAACCAACTGTCAGTGTGGTGGGAGGAGGCAAAGGAATCGGCGAAAGGTGAAGGTCTATTCAGTAAGGTCTGCCCCAACGAACTTATAGCCTATTCCTCTTTCTGTAACGAGCATCCTCGGGTTTTCAGGGTCATCCTCAAGCTTCGAGCGAAGGCGGTAAATATACTCCTTAAGAGACCCGGTATCCTTTGTATACCGCGGTCCCCAAATGCTGTCCAATAGGCTGCGATGGGTAACCACCTTCGCGTGATTCTTCAGCAAGTGACAGAGGATATTGTACTCGGTGGGGGTGAGCCTCACTGACTTTCCTGAGACATAAACCTCGTGGGCAGCAGAATTTATGGTGAGCTTGTCGCTGACAAAAGGTAGGGGGTGGTTATATTGGAACTTAAGGATGCTGCAGCGACGGAGTATCGCGTTGACTTCCGCCAAAAGCTCTATGGGCATAAAGGGTTTGCCGATCCAGCCATCGGCGCCCATCTCGAGGGCCCTTACCTTATCCATAGCGTCACTCCCCGACGTGAGAGCGATGATGGGCAAATCGAAAAGGCTGCGCATCTCGGATAGCATGTCGAGGCCATTGATGTCGAAGGAACCGAGGTCTACGATAGCGATGTCTGGCTGCTCAGCCTCTATGAGGTCTATGCCCTTCTTGCCTTGAGCAGCCCACACCAAAATGACGTCTCGCCATCTTACTTGAAGGGCAAGCGAAACATCTTGCCCCAGTTTCTCAGAATCGCTGATGACCAGAACCTTCATCCCATGCCCCAAAACAATAGCGAACCCCCCTCCCAGGTCGGTTTCGCTCTTGGCTCCACGGAACCTAGACACCAGCACCGGGCTCCGCTTCCTCGCCCCGCGGTAACTAGCCTAAACCCCTAACACCAGTAATATTCTACCATATGGCTAGCCCAAGTCAATATGATTTCCTTACCTCTGCCATCGTTCTTTGGGACAAACGTCATATTCTCGTTAGGATTCTTGGGTTACACCAAGAAACGGCCGCTTTAGCTCGACTCAGGGATGGGGATAGAAGAGATATCGGCGGCTGTTCTCATATGGGTGCAGGCATGTAGAGCGCAGAGGCCGTTAACTCTGGCTGGGCAACACGCTGCCTCAAACCCTCTATTAGGACCTCAGCCCTAGGTTTCCCTTCCTCGTTCGGCATTCGATTCACCTCAGCAAACACCCTCGGTGTTAGGGATAAATCTACAATCTTACTTGCCTTGCTATATTCTCTCATTTAACAAGCACCCACCATCATTTGAATGGCAAGCTCCACTCTACCGAACACGTGGGTGCGGGCCCCGTTCCTCAGCCTGGGAAGCAGCCACTTCATGCTGCGGCATGGGCCCTCTTGATTTCCTGAGCTGTGAACTCCCTCTTTGGCATCATTAGATCAGCATCCTTAAGAGCTGGGAGCTTGGGCTAAGCAGAGGAAAGGCACCTCCAGGAGCAAGAAACTAGAGAAGAGGCACCCGGGCTCCTGGACCTCATCATCCTTACTATTCCCAACGATTCGACAAAGAGCCTCCACATAAGTGGCCACGGGCAAAGGCTTCATTGACACTTTAGGAGAAGTCAAGGTAGAATCCAAATAAGGTGTACACTAAGGCCGTACTTGCCAACGGATTGACGGTTGTCAGTAGCACAATGCCCTATAGTCGCTCAGTATGCTTTGCCTTCCTCGTGGGCACCGGCTCCTGTTATGAAAATGAGGAGGAGGCTGGCATTTCCCACTTCGTCGAGCACCTATACTTCAAAGGCACTGAGCGGCGACGAACAGCCAAGGAAATAAGCCAAGATATTGAAGGGGTTGGCGGCATAATCAATGGTAGTACGGATAAGGAAGTGACCATTTTTTGGTGCATAGTGGCCAGTGCTCATTTCTCTATCGCTTTGGATGTGCTATCCGACTTGTTGCTTAATTCTCGCTTGGATGACAAAGATATAGAGCAAGAGCGCCAAGTTATCATTGAGGAAATCAATATGGATATGGATTCCCCACAGCGGCAAGCGGGTATGCTCATAGATAAACTCTTATGGCCGAGGCAGCCACTGGGGCGCAGAATTACTGGTGACAAAGAGGCTGTGACTTCCCTAACTCGGGGGCAAATAGTGGACTATATTGCTCGACGTTACCTGCCCAGTAACGCCGTTGTTGGCATTGCCGGCAATATGAAGCATGAGGAAGCGATTGCTCAAATTGAGCCACTGTTTGATAGATGGGCTGGCGGACAGCTATCAACGGGTTACACAACCGATGATAAGCAAACGGCGCCAAGGTTACGTATCCAGCCCAAGGATAGTGAGCAAGCTCATCTTTGCCTTGCCGTGCATGGGCTCTCCCTGTTTCACCCTGATCGTTTTGCCCTTGGCCTGCTTAATGCTGTGCTCGGTGGGGGGATGAGCAGCCGCCTATTTACGGAGATTCGAGAAAAGAGGGGGTTGGCATACGATATTCATAGTTATGTAGAGCATTTCCTTGATTCAGGCTCAGTTACTATCTATGCCGGAGTTGATCCCAAGAAGGTAGAAACTGCCGTCACAGCGATTCTTGAAGAATTATCCAAGCTTAAACAGGGCATTACACAAAGCGAGCTGAATATGGCTAAAGAGATGCTCAAGGGGAGGCTGCAATTGCGATTGGAGGACAGCCAGAGTGTGGCTTTGTGGCTTGGTAGCCAGGAAATATTGAGAAGACAGATCCTTACCATAGACGATGTTGTTTCCATAATTGACGCTGTTACCCTGGATGATCTGAGACGGGTAGCTGAGGAGCTTTTGCTGAGTGAGGAGCTTAACCTAGCTATAGTAGGTCCTGTCAAAGGGGAAGAACCGTTGCTTGAGCGACTTAAGGTATGAAAAAGGGGCGCCTGATCGGCGCCCCCCTTTTTCCCTTAATATTCTTCAATACTCGGGCGGATAAGGCATAGATGGCATTTTTTCTTTCTCGGGGATATCAGTTACCAAGGATTCGGTGGTCAAGATCATGGTGGCAATGCTGGCACCGTTTTGCAGTGCAGATCTGGTAACCTTGAGGGGGTCGACGATACCCCTCTCCACCATGTTAACGTCCATTTCATCCCTGAGCGCGTCATAGCCTACACCCTCAGGGCTTTCTCTGACCTTGTTCACCACTATCGAAGGTTCTCTGCCGCTATTGCCGGCAATACAGCGGAGGGGCTCCTCTAACGCTCGCTTGAGCACGGCAACGCCGGTAGCTTCGTCACCCTGTACATCAAGCTTATCCAGAACGGGTATCGCATTGAACAACGCAACACCTCCACCCGGCAGGATGCCCTCTTCCACAGCAGCTCGAGTGGCTGAAAGAGCGTCTTCTACCCGATGCTTTTTCTCCTTCAACTCTGTCTCAGTAGCTCCACCCACCTTGATCACCGCCACACCACCGGCTAGCTTAGCTAACCTCTCCTGCAACTTCTCCTTATCGTAATCGGAAGTAGTCACATCGATCTGAGATCTAATCTGTTTGATTCGGCCCTCGATAGCCTCCTGCGAGCCTTTTCCCTCAACGATAGTGGTATTATCTTTGTCAGCCACCACCCTTCTAGCTCGCCCCAGGTCTTCCACAGTTACCGAATCCAGTTTTCTACCAACTTCTTCAGAGATAACCTTGCCCCCTGTGAGGGTTGCTATGTCCTCAAGCATTTGCTTGCGTCGGTCGCCAAAGCCGGGTGCTTTAACTGCCAGAGGGCTTAGGGTGCCTCTCAGCTTGTTAACCACTAGAGTAGCCAAAGCCTCACCATCAACGTCTTCGCCTATGAGTACTACATTCTTGGAAATCTGGAGGACTTTTTCCAGGGCGTGGAGGATATCGTTCACTGCTGAAATCTTCCTATCGGTGATGAGGATGTAGGGATCCTCTAGCTCTGCCTTCATTGTCTCGACGTTAGTGATAAAATACGGGCTGATATAGCCACGATCGAATTCCATCCCCTCAACGTACTCGGTTTCAAACTTTAGCCCTTTCCCCTCTTCCACAGTGATAACGCCATCCTTGCCTACCTTCTCCATGACGTCGGCGATGAGATTACCGATCTCCTCATCAATGGCAGATATGGAGGCGACTTGCGCTACTTGCTCCTTACCAGCTACCGGGATGGATTTTTTCTTTAACTCTTCAACTATAGCATCCACCCCCTTATCAACCCCGCGTTTCAAAGCCATAGCATCAGCACCGGCAGCGATGTTCTTGAAAGCCCCAGCGATGATGCCCTGAGCTAAGATAGTAGCTGTACTGGTGCCATCGCCGCATTGGTCATTGGTTTTGGTTGCCGCTTGTTTTACTAGCTGTACCCCCATATTCTCAAACGGGTCAGGCAGCTCTATTTCCTTGGCGATGGACACACCATCATTTAGTACCATGGGAGCACCAAATTTCTTGTCCAACGCCACAGGTCGCCCCCGCGGCCCCAGAGTAACCCTAATTGCAGCCGACAACGTATCCACACCTTTCTTCAGTGCGCTTCTTGCTTCTTGATCGAACAGAAGTTGCTTTGCCATTCCCTTTACCTCCTTTTACGAGCTTCTTTTGGGCTTCTTTTGGCTAGAATGTCGCTCTCACGCAAAATGATGACTTCCTCATCGTCCAGCTTGAGTTCCGTCCCGGCATATTTAGCATAAATGACCTTGTCTCCCGGTTTCAGTTCCATAGCTATACGGGTGCCTTCTTCAGATAACCTGCCTGGACCCACAGCAATGATTTCGCCTTCTTGAGGCTTCTCCCTAACTGTGTCCGGTAAGATAACTCCGCCTTTGCTTACCTCTTCCTTGGGTGTGGGTCTAACCACCACCCTGTCTCCCAAGGGTTCAATCTTCTCTGCCATACTTCCTCCTTTCTTCAAAACTCATTTTAGCACTCTGGTCTCGAGACTGCTAAGAATTATAGCACAAAAAATGTAAAGCGCAACAATTTCCAAGCAAATTGTCACAAGACTCACTTCAATGTTTACACTAAACCGTGTATAATAGAACCGATGAGACAAAGAAGTCAGTGGGATAAGGAAAAGGTTCGGGCATTGAGACGACATCTGGGGTTGACCCAAGCGAAGCTTGCTGAGGAATTAGGGACTCGGCAACAAACGATTAGCGAATGGGAAACAGGAATGTACCAACCCCGGGGGCCGTCAGCTACTTTGCTCACCATTGTTGCTGAGCGTAGTGGCTTCGGCTACAAAGCTTCGCCCTCGAGCATTCGGGAAGATGATGTATCAAATTAGGGTGGGCTGTTGTGGCCTTCCCAAGGCGAGGAAGAACTAGTTCCAGGAGTTCGAGCTGGTGGAGATACAACAGACTTTTTATAGACCTCCTTCTATAGACAGGGCTGCAAAGTGGCGTGAAGAAGCCCCTCAAGATTTCGAGTTCAGCTTGAAGGGCTGGCAATTGATAACACACTTGCCATCGAGCCCAACCTATCGTGAAGCGGGGTTACAGATTCCCGGTGGAAGGGAGAAGGATTATGGTTTTTTCAGACCTAGTGAGGGAGTCTTTGAGTCACGGAAGAGAGCTCGAGACATTGCACTGACCCTTGGATCGAGGGTTGTCGTCTTCCAGTGCCCAGCGAAATTCATTGACACCCCTGAAAACATCTCATATTTGCGATGTTTCTTTACTAGCATCGAAAGAGGGGATTTCATCTTCGTGTGGGAGCCAGGAGGGAGGTGGAGCGATGACATCGTCAAGGCATTATGTTCTGACTTGGACCTGGTTCACTGTGTCAACCAGTTGGAGAGCCCCGCGTTGTACGGAAAGACAGGATATTTCCGTTTACGTGGTGGGCGTAATTGTCGCCACGAGTATGCCGATGATGAGTTAAGCTGGCTCTTGGAGCTATGCTGCGACGAAGCTTACGTTCTGCTGAATAATAGGTCTATGTACCACGATTTTCCAAGGTTGAAGGAGCTAGTAGGAAGCAGGGGGTGAGCAAAAAAATTTTGCCTATGGCTACACGGAAGCGGATGAGATCTTCGGAAAAAGAAATCGTGCTGAGGTGGCAGGGGTTAGTGGGCGAGGAGATTACCACCGAAGAAGGTAGGCGGCTCAAGGTAGTCTACCCTGGTAGAGCCAACGGCGATGTCGGCCCCGATTTCAGAAATGCGGTTATTGCTATGAACGAGTCTGAGTTAGTAAAGGGGGATGTGGAGCTACATATCAGATCCAGCGACTGGTATAGCCATGGTCATCACCATGATCCTGAGTACGATCATGTGATCCTTCATGTAGTGTTGTGGTGTGATGGCAGGTCACCTACCTTGGTGCAAAACGGTAGGTTGGTGCCGACCGCATATCTACCGGAAGCCAATCCCATGCCCACCAGGCAGCTTCCCTGTTTCCAAATAATGAGTCACAAAGATAATGAAACTCTGAGAAAGGTGTTGCATGCTGCTGGAGAAAATAGGTTTGAACAAAAAACAGCCCTTTTCCGGGCTAGCCTGGGGAGGGAAGAGGCAGGCCAGGTGCTTTACCGTGGCATGATGAGGGCTTTAGGCTATTCTAGAAATATGAAGCCTTTCGAGGAGCTGGCCAATAGGTTACCCATTAGACTGCTGGAGGATATGGAGCCAAGAGAGAGTCTATCCTTGAAGCAAGCCTTGCTTCTGGGCACAGCAGGGTTATTGCGTTCTCAATGGTTACGCAGGGAGTTCTCTGTGGAAAGCCAAATAAAGGAACTAGAACACATATGGCGATCACTGGCTAGGGGGCAACCCATGAGCGCAGAAGACTGGCACTTGGCGCATGTATACCCCAACAATTCCCCTGTTCGCCGCATAATCGCTCAAAGTCATCTTCTTCAGCGTTATCGTGAAAGGGGGCTATTAATGGGAATGCTGCAGCTAGTAGACGGAACGCCTTTCACAGGAGGGCACTTCCGACTGGAGGACGCCTTAATCATAGTCAGCGATAACAAGAGCCCAGCTCTCTTAGGTCGTGGCAAAGCGGCTGAAATCCTAATAAACGTCATATTGCCCTTCGTTTTTTCTTGGGCGGAGAATTTTCTCGAAACGGGGCTAGGCGAGAAAGCTCTCAAGCTTTATCTCAATTATCCCAAGCTGGCGGAAAATGAGATAACTCGCCATATGGCAAGACAGCTCTGCCTTGAAGATACCTCCAGTTTCGCAGCTTGCCGACAACAAGGATTAATTCACATTTTCAGGAACTATTGCTGTGAAGGGGACTGCTCAAAATGCCCTCTGGCTAGCTAAGGCTAAGGCTGGGGACTACGTCAAGGTCATAACCGCTTATTTGACCGGTTTGAAAATGATAATAGCCACACACAGCTACCATAGAATTGTTGGCCCGAATTTCATCCCTTTGAGTAAGATGCCATACGGCTGTTTTCAAACCACTGGCGGGAAGCAGCTCTTTTCAAAGTAGAGGCAAGGCGCTAGACTTTAGAGTGGGCATATGATGTGGGTAACGCCATAGACAAGAAAGAAAGCCAATCCCAAGCCGGAGCCGAAAGGCTCCAACCGACAGAGGCGCCACCAAAAGATGTACCCCTGGCAGAACTGCTCGAGCGTCTGGGCTCTTCCTCGGACGGCCTGAGCCAAGTCGAGGCACAACACCGCCTGTCCCGATACGGCTACAATGAGCTTCCTGAGAAGAAGACCAATCCAGTCCTGAAATTTCTGTCCTATTTTTGGGGTCCTATCCCCGGCATGATTATCGTGGCAGCGATCCTGTCTGGAGTGCTGCGTCATTGGCCCGACCTTGGCGTAATCCTCGCCCTGCTGGTAATGAACGCGGTCGTGGGCTTCCGCGAGGAATATCAGGCGGGCAACGCCATTGCCGCGCTCAAACAAAAACTGGCAGTCCAAGCCAGAGTCAAGCGAGATGGTTCCTGGACCACTGTAGCGGCCCGTGAGCTGGTGCCGGGCGACGTCATCCGCCTGCGTATCGGTGATATTGTGGCAGCAGACGCCAGATTACTGGACGGGGATCCAGTGGAAGTGGACCAGTCAGCCCTTACTGGAGAGTCCCTGCCAGTGGAGCGCAAGCTTGGTGATGCTGTCTACTCTGGATCTATACTCAGGCAAGGAGAAATCGACGCGCTGGTCTATGGTACTGGCAAAGACACGTATTATGGCAAGACCGCCGAACTGGTTGAGACGGCCGAAACCCGCAGCCATTTGCAGCGTGCTGTTATCAAGATGGCCGATTACCTTATTGTCATTGCTGTGGCCCTGGCCATTGTCATCTTCACCGTCGCTCTTTTCCGGGGTGACCCGGTACTCGTTGTGCTGCAATTCGCACTGGTTTTGACTATAGCCTCAGTTCCCGTGGCCATGCCGGCAGTGTTGTCGGTGACGATGGCGTTGGGGGCCAGGGTGCTGGCCCGAAAGCAGGCTATCGTTACCCGGCTGCCCGCTGTTGAGGAACTGGCAGGCGTCGATGTCCTTTGCTCTGACAAGACTGGCACATTGACGCAAAACAAATTAACTCCTGGAGACCCTTTCACCGTAGGGGACACTAGCCCAGAACAGGTGATCGTCGCTGCGGCGTTGGCTTCCCGGGCGGAGGACCAGGACCCCATCGACTTGGCCGTGCTCAACGGCGTGAAGAATGGCCAAGAACGAGAGACTTGTCAGGTGATCCACTTCCAGCCCTTCGATCCCGTTCACAAACGCACAGAAGCTACGGTGAAAGGGCAGGACGGGCGCGTTTTCAAGGTGACCAAGGGTGCACCCCAGGTGATCCTGGCGTTGGATCCTGACGCGGCTGAGATCCAACCTCAGGTCGAAGAAGCAGTAAATGAATTTGCTCTGCGGGGCTTTCGTTCCCTGGGAGTCGCCCGCACCCACGAACAGGACCGATGGCAGCTTCTTGGCATAATCCCCCTCTACGACCCACTGCGGGAAGATTCCAAGGCCACCGTTGAGACAGCCGAACAGATGGGCATCAATGTGAAGATGGTGACTGGGGATCAGGTCGCCATCGGCAAGGAGATAGGGCACGAGTTAGGCTTGGGGGGAAACATCTTGGATGCCAGCCTCTTCGCTGAAACCAAACACCATGAAATTGGTCAGGCGGCCGACGCCATCGAACGAGCCGACGGCTTTGCGCAGGTCTTCCCCGAGCACAAATACCACATTGTCGATGTGCTGCAACAACGCGGCCACATCGTGGGCATGACTGGTGATGGTGTCAATGACGCACCCGCGCTGAAAAAGGCCGATGCTGGCATCGCTGTCGCTGGCGCTACCGACGCTGCCCGGGCAGCGTCTGATATCGTGCTGCTGGTTCCGGGCCTGTCCGTGCTCATTGACGCCGTCAAGGAGAGCCGCAAGATCTTTCAGCGGATGACCAGCTATGCCATCTACCGGATTTCTGAGACGGTTGCGCTCCTGGGATTCTTGACCTTGGCGATCCTGCTCTTCAGATTCTACCCGGTAACCGCGATCATGATAGTGCTGCTGGCAATGCTCAACGACGGCGCTATTCTGTCCATTGCCTATGATCGCACCCGTTACTCCAACCAGCCCCAAGCCTGGAACATGCGGATGGTGATGGGCATTGCCGGGGTGCTGGGTATGTTTGCGGTCATCCGATCCTTCGGCATCTTCTACATTGGTGAGAGCGTCTTCCATCTCAGCCATGAGACGCTTCGGACCCTGGTGTACCTGAATCTCTCCGTGGGGGGGATCCTAACCCTCTTTTGTGCCCGCACCCGGGGGCCATTCTGGTCTATCCGGCCGGCACCGATCCTGCTGGCAGCGACGCTTGGTGCTCAGCTGTTGGCTACACTCATTGCGGTAGAGGGGCTGCTTATGGCACCGCTTGGCTGGAGTTTGGCGGGGCTGGTCTGGGGCTACTGTCTGGGCATGTTCCTCATTCAAGATCGAGTGAAGCTGATAGCGTACAGAATCTTTGACCGGCATCATTCAGGATTTCTGGTGAAAGAAGCCAAGAGATGAACCTGTGGACGATTGCCCCAGGGCGCATTCGAAGTGTTACGAAGCAAGTGGAGTCTGGCAAGGTCAAGCACTCCGCGCGAGGAAGCGCGGGACTAGCCAGCCCGTATCGAGTGAATGCCGGTTACCATCAGGGCGCCAAGCGGGCAAGCTCCGCAAAACCTAGGTCTCTGTGGTGACTTACTTCCGTTTCGTTCACTTCCCATCATCTTGGGAGCCCTGCTCCTCTGACCGGCTGGGGTCAATGGCGGCCATTGTCCTAGACCAGGTGCTCAATCCTACCTCGACCATGCCGGGGCCTTTCCGGGTCGCGACAACACTAATCCCTGTTCGTCACCAGCCCCAGCAGCGATACTTCCCGTCAATCCTAGCAATCCTCACTAGCTGTCGCGCCGACTCTCTGCTTCTATCAGCACATTCAGAACGGTCTTAGCTGCGAAGGGCACTTCCACCGATGGCTCGATATCATCCAGTGCGGCTAGCACCGGCCGCAGGATCTCCTTAAGCCCCCCTTCCGACAGGTCGTGGAGCACGTGATGTGCGCCCTCCCGCAGCCAGAGCGAATCGGAGCGCAGAATCAGTGCCTCCAGCAAAGGCACTAGTCCTTCACTGCCTAGGGTGATCAATCCCTTGGCTGCCAGCCAGCGGACATCAAATACATTATCTTCTAGGGCTGCTACGAGCGCGGGTGCCGCCGTAGGATTGCCAATCTCGCCTAGGGCCTTGGCTGCCTCCCACCGCAGCAACTCATTAGGATTTGCCAGCGCTTCAATCAAAGAGGTCACAGCCGGTGCCCCTATAGCCACCAGGGACTGGCGTGCTCTCTCACGCACCAGCCCATCCTTTCCGGACAGCTCAGCAATCAACGAACTGATAGTCTCCAGGTCGGCGTCATTGCCCCGAAACCCGCTCTCCTGATGCCCTCCACTCTCGAACCCATTCACGATTTCCTCCTTAGTCTACCTAAGGGGATTATACGTGGTCGAAGCAAAGGACACAAGGCGACGGTTTTGGAGATGAGCCCGCAAGGCATAGTTCTGCTTTCAACGAAGTTAGACTTTCCAGTCTCGTATGAACTGCGAAGCTCTGCTTCCCAATCTGCCCCCGGGAGGGGAGGAACGCTCCCGCATAATTGGTCGCACACTTGTCCCAGTCGTGTTACGCTGTGAGGGTACAAATCTATGCAGTTGCCAAAACGAGGCTAAACGTTAGCTTTGGGTGTGTTGGGAATACATGATCGTTGTAGAGTAATCACAATTGCCAGAAAGCTCTTCCCCTCGAGCTTGCTTGTGTGAAGAGATACAGGTGTGGTTTTGACCTGCCAAGCTGCTTAGCAACGCACATTGCGCGATGAAGCTGTGTGTCTGCCTCTACTATGATAAACCGCTTAAACCTGTCCCTCCTATTTGCATGAATGTAACGGCGCAAGCGTACTGATGAGAACACTTTGCTTCAGGTGTATCCAACCGTAGCCGTATTGTGGCGTTGCCAGTCCCTTCCATAAACCGAGTGGGATACTAGAGCGTTGAGGCCCCTAACCTGCTGTCTTTCGCTTATTCATGAGTGGCAAGGGATACTGCCGGTTATTCTCTGGTGCTATAATGCTCGTGGAGTTTGCTTTGCCAGGAGACGTGACATTAGAGCGAATGAGGGCGTTGCATGTACAAGGCAAACTTTAGGCTAGCGCTTGTTGAAGTTAGACCCCGACCGATAAATAGGAGGACACACCATGGAGATCAAAGTCAAACCTATCATTGTCCTAGGTAGGCGCGAGGGCTGGTTCTGCCGATCTGATGGCTCGCTTGAGTTCGTCGCTGATGGAGAGGCTGTGGCGCTCAAAGCGGCAGAATCGAGCAAGGAGTTAAGAGAAAAGCTGGAAAACAGTGCCGTCTTGCTTGAAGACACCATTGTGCGAAACGAAAACGACCTTGCAGAGCTCAAGAAGGATGCCCTGGAAGCTGATGCGCTGCTTGTCTATCTGATTGGAGTGATGCCTCTGCAAAGCCTCTTTCAATGGGGGCTGCCGATAGTCGCGTTCAGCGGTCAACACAGACCTATGCTAGCTCTGTACGCCTTCGGAGTGGAGAGGCACAGTCGGGCCGGCATAACTATAGCTCTCGATTTTGCAGATATTGACGAGGAGATTCAACTGCTCGATGCGAAAAAAAAGCTGCAGAACGCACGGATAGCGCTGTTCGGATTTCCTCCTCCGATATTTTCTCGGTGGCATCATTTGCCGGACCTAGAGTTAGCGGGGGAGAAGCTGGGTGTCGAGTTCAGCCCTGTGGAGATCAGGGAATTGGTGGCGCAACTGCCCATGATTGACGAAGGGAAGGCGCAGACATTGGCCCAACGGTGGGTGCAGGAAGCCGAAGACGTTGTTGAACCCAGTGCATCCGATGTCACCGATGCTGCCCGGCTGTTTCTCGCCATGTCCGACATACTGGCACACAGGAAGGCAAACGCTATGGCCATCAACTGTGTTGAGCTGACGACGCTGAAGGTTCCACCTCCTTGCTATGCCATGACTAGGCTTCGCGATGAGGGGATCCATGCTGCTTGCGAAGCCGATGTTAGTGCCCTATTGACGATGATGATGCTAGGCTACGTGGCTGATGGACCAGCCTTCATGGGAAACATTGTTGGGGCAAACCCGCAAAGCAATACCCTCATGATCTCTCACTGTGTCGTACCTACGCGAATGGCGGGCTTTGGCCAGCCGCCTAGGCCCTACACGTTAAGGAATTATCACGGGACTCATGCTGGGGTCACTGCGCACGTGGAGCTTGACATGGGGCAGGAGCTGACCATCGCCCGGCTAGCCAGAAACATGGACAAGATTATGCTTCTTCGTGGAGAGCTGGTTGACTGCCGGGACACGACGACTTGCAGAACGACGGTCTCAGCAAGAGTGAGCGATGTGCGCAACTTTGTCCGCTGTGCCTTGGGAAACCATCATGCCGTAGTCTACGGCGATCATGTGGGACAGACAAAGGCCCTGAGTGACGCACTGGGCATCAGCGCCGTCGAGCTTTGAAATTGCCTCACAGTTCACCAGTCTATTTGGCTCATAGACCGAAGTGGGGAGTCTACCAGACGAGTCTGGCTTGAAAGGGACGCAGACGGAAGCTATTAGCTCTAAGCTCCCGTTGCGGTCTCTACAGGGCGTCACTAGGCTCCGCAGGGCCGTGTGGAGGCATGTCTGGGTTGCAGGATACCACCGAGAGGGGTCACTCTGGGCACAAACTGAGGGAGCCTGCACAGAATGCCCTCCGGTTAGCCAAGGCTAAGGCTGGGGACTACGTCAAGGTCATAACCGCTTATTTGACCGGTTTGAAAATGATAGTAGCCGCACACAGCTACCATAGCAGCATTATCAGTGCATAGGTAGGGAGGGGGCGTGAGAACGGGAATTGGCGAGGAATTCACAAAGCGCTCCGTGAGGAGCTTGTTGGCTGCCACACCTCCACTAAGCAAAATTTGTCCCACACCCAGTTCCTTCGCCGCCTTAACAGTCTTGTTTACCAGGACATCTACAACGGCTAATTGAAAGCTTGCGGCGGCATCAGCCACCATAGAATCATTAGCCAGAATTTCTTCTCTCTGGGCGAGATGCCATAGAGCTGTTTTCAAGCCACTGAAACTGAAGTCGTAGCTACCCTTGAGCCAGGCTCGCGGCAAAGGGAATTGGGCTATGCCCGATTGGGCGGCTTGCTCAATAGCTGGACCGCCAGGATAGCCCAGTCCTAAGATTCTAGCGGCTTTATCAAAAGCCTCTCCAGCGGCGTCATCGCGGGTTTGCCCCAGCTTTTCAAATTCCCCGTGTCCTCTCATCAGCACCAAGTCACTATGCCCCCCAGAGACAATGAGACAAAGACAGGGCATGACGGGAGATTTTTCTCTTTCCAACCAGTTCGCGTAGATATGCGCTTCGAGGTGGTTAACCCCGGCAATAGGCAATCCCTGGGCTAAGGCGATTGCCTTGGCCACGTTAACGCCTACCAACAGCGATCCAGCTAATCCCGGGCCATAGGTGACAGCGATACCATCGATGTCCTTCCAGGAAACCTGGGCCTTAGACATTGCCTCATCTATTACCGGAATAATAGTGATGATGTGCTGCCTAGAGGCTATTTCAGGAACTACGCCGCCATAGCGAGCGTGAATGTCCACCTGTGAAGCCACAATATTGGAGACAATTCTGCTGCCATCCTCAACAATTGAGGCTGCAGTTTCATCGCAAGAAGTCTCAATACCCAGAATTCTCATGTGCAATGAACCTCCGCCATCATCTTTTTGGCCTCCGACTCGTAGGCCTCGATAGCGCTAGGGCGGGTCACCAAGCCCAGAAGCTTGGCAGGATATTTGCTGCCCACCACGGGCAAGAGAGCTACCCTCTTTGCCACCATAAGCTCTAATGCCTGCTCCAGCGTTTCTTCACCGTGAATTACCACTAGATTGGTCGACATGACTCTTTCCACTGTGGTTATGGGCCCTGAGTGTCGAGGGATGGGAAGGATGCCTTTATTAGCTACCATGGCAGGAGCAGGTGGCGTGAACTTAGCTCCTAAGCCGAGGAACAGCTTGGCAGCCCAGGTTATAGCGGAAGAGAAGGCAATAGAGGCTACTCCGGCGGCAATGCCAATCAAAACGGCTGCCGGAAACCATTTCCTCAAGTAAGCGATGCTAAAAGAGGAAGCTATTTGTCTTAGTTTTGCCAGAAGCTTATGGTGAAGCTTTTTCATGCGGTTCTGTTACAGTATTCTAAAGGGAAACGAGTGACTAGGCAAACAATGATTTCACTGACGCCAAAGTAGCATTTTAACCACGCCCAAGGCCCTGTGGCAATCGTTGCAGGATCGATGATTTTGGCATGTGTCGTCCCTCCGACTGCTGCTGAACAATGCTCGGCTAAGTCTGCGGATGCATGTTTGCTCCTTCCTGTTGTGATTGTGTCCATTATGAATTCTGTGGAAAGAACTCGAGCGGAAACATCGAGGTGTAAGAACCCCAGAGAGAAAAAGACAAACGAGAGAAGGTCTTACCACCGATGGCTAAAAGCTAGAAAAATGCTAGCAAAGTGCTGCTGCGACCTAAAGACTGCAAGGTAGACAGGCAAGAGAGGATAAGCACTGGCTTGAAGAAGCACCTCATGCCCACGTCATGGCTCAGCGAAGTGGCATCGGCCTAGGAGAGGTGAAAAAAGGGGAGTGCTTCACAGATGGAGTCAAGAGAAGAAGCT